>JAIXQM010000213.1 GCA_027485735.1 Sphingomonadales bacterium
GCTCCAGATCCCAAATGAGCAGGTCACGAGAGGGATCCAGGCCACCCCGCATTTGCACGCCGTTCACGCCGATCTCGAGACCGCGAACCGCTTCCTCGCCAACGCCAAACTTGCCGTCATGATTGCCGTCGCGAAATGGCCGGATCATGATGCCGCCAAGCCCTGAACGCTGCCGGCTGCTCATATTCACGCCAACACCGCGATGGGCGCCGAAAGAAAAGCCCATCTGCGCCGCCACCTGGCCGCGGCCTTGTGCGTATGATCCAGAAACACCAAGGGTCAATTTTCGTTTAATCTCCAATTGGGCGGACCCGGAAAAACCAACGCCCCCATTGAAATTATAACTCGCTCCCAAGGAATAGATCTCGCGTTCCGTGCGCCTGTAAAAACCGCTCAGGTTGAGCAGGTTGGACTTTATCCCGCCATCTATGGTCGCACCATATTCGCCACGGATTTGGAAGTTCCCCTGATCATATGAGGTGATGGCGCGATACCTGCCGCCCACTTTGCTCCATGCCCCAGCACCCAGACGGGAACGGTTCAGTGCGATTTCATGACTAATGGGTAGTGACCAAAGGCCATGCGAATAAAATATGCTCACCATGTCGTTGGTGAACCCGCTTTTTCGCACCGAGCGTTCAGCGAAGATCGCGGCGCTCCCGGCGTCGATCAGGCCAAAGCCCAGAGGAACGCTTGTCGATATCGAATATCGATCCTTGATGGCTGTCGGTCCAAATCCGGTAGCGTTCGACCCAAACTGCTTGTTCGCTTTCTCTATGCCCAATGTCACCCCTCGCCCCACAAATGGAATAGATGCCGAACCATAGAACGCCAAGCCGCCAAGTGGGTGTTGATTCACGATACCCAGCGTCGCAGGGATGTTTCCGATCTGTATGCGTGATTCCAATGCCCGATAGCTCTGGGTCCCGATCGGATCAGGATCGTTTCCCTGAAGCTGGCAAGGTGACACTCGCGATGCCTGGACGCTCAAGGTGAGAAACCTGGTCACTCCCCAGTCACCGCGCAGGGCGTAATTTATACCATCCGTTCCACAGGCTGCGGCAGGGTCAAGGCCCAATAGCGTTTTGCCGGGCTGCAAGACCGTACCCCATCCGTAGACCTTGCCAGGTGGCAGCAAACCCGCCGAGACGCTTTGACTAAAGTCCCTTTCCTCCACCAAACCATTTGGCCCATAGAGGACAACCTTGATCGCATTCGATCCGTAGACGATATTCACATCCCGAAACAGGAACCGTCCATCATCTCCGATCCGTTGATAATCGCGCAATTGGCCCGCGACATATAACTCGGCGGTCCACCCGGGCAGCGCATTTCCGTCAATCGACGTTTTGTTGAAACTGTCCGTAAGCGTGACAGGGGCAGCCTCCACCCGCATCCCAACGCCGCGTCCCAAGCTGCCAACCATCGGCGCCGCCTGACCCTGCACATCGCCAGCCATCACGGAATATAGTCCGCCAATGCCGAACATGTCGCCACCCGGATCCGTGCGGCCAGCAATCCATCGTCCACTTTTCAATCCGCGCTCATCTCCGTTCAAAAGGATGTGATTTGTCAAAAAAGCCAATTCCGATGAAGCATTTATGTTGTAAGATGTGTTCGATCGTTTCGATGCGAATTCGTAGCTATTGTTAAAAATAATGTCAGCTTGAATTCCCGAAAAAAGCGCGTAATCGAACTTGACCGGCAGGGCGCTGCGCCCATTCACTTGCGGGTATTGGTTGCCAATTTTCGTCCGTGCGTTTTCCCGCATAACACGAAAGTCTCGGTTCAACGGCCGGTCACTCGAAACTGAGATATAGCCCTCGCTGGGTCGACCAGAAATTATAAATTTGAAAAAACGATTTAGAATCGTCTGATTCAAGAAAATCTGTTCGTCAACAATGCTGACTGCGTCACCATAGGTTTCGGCCAAATCACCCATTTTTATGATACGTGCGCTCGTATCAATAATCACTTCTTCGGCGCCATTGGCTATTTTAATGCTGATGAAATTCTCTTTGCGGAAAAATATGCCCTCACCAAAATCTGTGATCGCCGCGATCGGAAGCCATATCTGTCCCTCGCCTCCGATCAGAACTTCCTGAAAATCCGGCAGCACAGCGCCATTGACACGCAGTTCCACAACACTTGCCCGCGGTTTGGCAATGGGCTCGACATCAGTTGCCTTCAGCATCGTGGACGAGGAAAATGCCAGCAGGCCTATCAAAAGATGCGTTGCAAATTGAACCGGTAGAAAGGGGCGGAACAGAGCATTGGCGGCCAGAACACACCGCGTGATCCCCCTGACTGCGCCGGAGGCACGCTGGATCTTAGCCATCCTCGGTACGAACCATCCGCCTGAACCGGCTGATTAGGCGCCACACACGTTGGCGTAGGGCTCGCCCTGTGCAGGGAAATGGTCCCAAACCCTGAGGCAGTATTTTCCAGCTTTTCCCTGCGGGAAACGCTCGCGCGGCATTCCCACCTTGGCTTCGGCTCCTGCCTGACCAAGGTGCAAGCGCCCGCGGCTCAGTTCCGCGCCCGTTTCAGCGTCGACCACTTGAACCGTGCCGATAAAGCTTCGGTCACGATGCTGCTTGACGGCCGTAAAATAGCCCAGCGAATCCGGATCATCAGGCGTCAGCGTCAGCGGGCGCAGATCCACACGCGGCGCCTCAATCCCGTGCCGGACATACACCGTGACAGGAAGCACGGGAACGATCGGCACTCTCACTGTGACCAACGGCTCTTTGGTTTTATCACCACTGTTGGCCAAGATGTTTATCGCGTTGCGTTGCAATTCTGCGCGGACCGAAAATTGATAGGCATACTCACCTGGCGCAAGTTCAGGCGTTGGTCGTGCCGCAACGCGGAACGCTTGGGATCGGTGGGCAGGTGCAACCGAACGTGCCGGGGCCCAGCGGAGCACAGCTTCGGCTGAATTGATGATCCCTGCGCCTTCCGTTCTCGGAGAGACCGAAAATTCCACTGGATCATCACTGCCATTGACCAGATCGATCTGTCCCGATCGCGCATTGGCGTCGATCACGATGATATTGTCGGAAATGGAAACAGTGATCCGGCCCGCGTCTTGCGCGTTGGCCGATGGCGCAGACAGAACTGCAAAAGCCACTGTCGTTGCCAGGCAGCTGATCCTCGGAATATGCATAAATGTCCTTTGGCGCCGATGGGTCGCTGGGGTTAAGCATAGCAGCGTTCCGGGATGACACGGTCGCTGCGCTGTATCGGCTGTCGTGAGGGCGTTCGATTTTGCAGGGGCGTCAAAGGTGTCGGCCATTTTGAACGGAGGGACCACTCTGCAGTGGTGCCCATCGTTGCCCAATTAATCTGGGCTTCAGCGCAAGTTGCAGGCCAACCAACACGCCAGCGCAGGGGAACAAGCCGCCTGCTCCTTCATGCCCAAACGGGCCGAGTTACCGGCGCACCATCGCTGAACAGATGAAGGATGCTGGCGGACTGTGGTGCCCAATCAAGATGTGGGGAGCACCCAAGGTGCTCCCCACACAAGAACTGTTATGGCGTCGTTGTGGTGATCTCTGCGTCGGTCGCAAGCACCTGCGCCGCGTCTAGAGTGGCGTAGCCACCGTAGTTTCCGGTCACAATATTTTGAGGAACCGTGAGAACACCGACAATGCGGAACGTGCCGGTGCCAGATCCGTTAATGACGACGCCAGTGCCTGCAAGCGCAAGGTCCGCACGCATGCTTGCCAAGGTGGCGGGAACGGACAAGTTGTTGTGGGCCGAAGGACCAAAGGACAGGTTGGTTGCACCTGCAATCGCGGTTTGGATCGTCTGTGACAGATTGTTCGACCCGGAAACAGTGCAAGTCGCTGCAAGCGGAGGGAGGTAGCCTGCTGCCAAGCCAGCACCGGTGGTGTTACCACCAGGGGTTGCCGTTGTCACACCGGCCGCATTGTTGGAACTGACAGTGAGCGTAATGGACGTTGTGCCACCAGTGGTCCGGGTGGGGATGCGCCAGACGCCGAAATTGACCTCGTCACAGGTCATCGACAGCACCGGGCTGAGGCCCGCAAGGGCGTCGACCGAAGCGATCACGGCATCCGCACTTTGGGCTTGCGCCGGCACAGCCGCCAATGTCGTTGCCGCCAGCACGGCAGCCATTAGCGGAAGATTTGACTTAACACGCATAGGAATGTCTTCCCTTTTTGGGATCTGCCTCACTCATTTGAACAGATCTGATATTTTATGAATGATAAATGATCATATTGTCAAGTTTTTTCCGCCATATGTGGGCCGACATGCGTGTCGTGACCAGAATGCCCTGCCCCGTGCGATTTCTGGATGGAGCGGTTACCGGTTTTATCCCGCTGCAAGAGCGGGTTGGTTGACATCGAACTGATCGGGCATCTGGCGGTGAAGCGATGAGCGCCGGCGTTGGCCCTCGCAGAAGGTGGGACACCGGCCCTCGAAGCACCGGATCTCTCATTCCGGGGGCCGCGAAACCGGGACAGGGCAAATTTCGTTGCCCCCCATTGCAAGATATGACATCGGATGCGCACCGCTGAGGGTAGGTAGGGGTTTTTTGCTTCGCACCTTTTTGCGCGGCGCCGTCCTTTGGGTCGGCTCTTCCCGTCATAAAGTGAATGTTTCCAGATGACTGAAACGCCCATCTCGCAAGTCTGCATCGTCGACGACGACAGCGATTTTGTGGAATTCCTCGGCCAATATCTCGAAGTGCGTGGCCTTGCGGCCAGCGGCTTTGCAACGGCAGAAGCGCTGCTCAAGTCGAGCGATCTCGCCAAGTTTGATTTTTTCATTCTCGATCTGGGGCTGCCGGGTATCGACGGCGTTGATCTGATCACCCTGCTCCGCGCGCGGACGAACGCCGGCATATTGGTGATCAGCGGCAGAATGGGGCCGGATGCCTTCAATTCCGCACTCTCGGCCGGCGCAGATATGTTCATCAACAAACCCATACGGTTTGATCAGGTTTATAATGCCATCGCGTCCGTTTGCCGGCGCATGTCGTTGCGCATTGTTGGCAATTCGCCGTGGCGACTGTTGGTCAAGCGCTCCGAACTCGTTGCGCCCGATGGCGGCACGGTCAGCCTCACACCCGTCGAACTCAAGATCCTGCATCGCCTGTTCGACGATCCATCCCAGGTGGTGACCCGCCAGCAGCTGTCTGATGCCGCTGGCATCATCACCAGCGGCGACGATCGCAATCTCGACTCCGCAATCTTTCGCCTGCGCCGCAAGATAGAGAAAGAGGCATCCCAGCCTTCACCGCTCAAAACCGTGCATGGTCTTGGTTACCAGATTTTCAAACCGGTCGAGATCATTCACTCCTGAGCGTGCTCACCAATGCCCCAATCGACCTATCTTGATAATCTCGTTTACGTCTATCTCGGCGTTATGGGGGCCTTCGCCGTAGCCCAGCTGTTGCAGCTGCGGCCCACGAACCGGGTGCACATAGGCCTTTGGCTGATCGCCAGTTTCTTGTCTGCCTTTGGCGTCCTCTTTTACCTCAATGTTGCCCGTATATCGTTCGAAAACTTCACCATTTTTGGGCCGCTGGCCTCAATCACAGGCGGCTTTCTGCGGTTTTTCGCCTTTAGCTACCGCAGGCACACGTTTCACAAAAGCCGCTTGGCGCGAGCCTGCATGTGGTCTTCACTGGCTGCAATCCCGCTCATTGCCGTGCCGGCGCTGTCGCCTTACCGGCTCTTGATCGGTTCCTGCATCGGGACACTGCTGGCGGCCGCCTGCTTTTTTGCGGTACTGCACAATCCCATCTGGAAATCCCGCGCCAGCGCACCGGTCGCCGCGTCCCTGATTGCATTGGGGATTACCTGTGTGGCATTTGCAGCCCGCGCGGCAACCGCCTACCCGTTCACCGCAGATCAGACGTTCATCGGCCAATCTGAACTGCAAAAACGGGGACTCGAGAGCGTCGTCCTGATGACTTTTTTCATGCAGCTCGCATTTACCGCGATGATTGTGGATCTTCGCGCGCGCGAAGATGCGCGTAATGACCGCATCTCCATTCGGATCGCTCAGCGCAACAAAAGATTGCACAAGCGCGCCCAGGAAACCGCGAATGTCGCCCGGGCGCGCCTTGATCTCGTCCAGTTGCTGACGCACGAAGTGCGCCAACCCATCACGAATGCGCAAGCGTCTCTGCAGTCGATCAGTCAGAAACTCCGGTCGACGAAAAATACGCCGAATAATGCGTCCTTTGCGCTCAAGAGTGCGCAATCATCGCTGGACCATATCACCTTATCCTTGTCCAACATCATCGTTGCCTCGACGATACTTTCCGATGAACGCAAATGGGTGACTGATGAAGTTGATGCATATGCGGCTCTTAAAATGTCGATATTGGATTTTGAAAAAGAAAACCAGGACCGTATAAAAATCACGTTTAATGAAAATGCCGTTTACATCGAAAGTGTCTCAATTCTCTTGCGATTGGTTCTCCAAAATATTATCGAATTTGCAATCAAATTTTCAAATCCAGATAGTGAGATCGATGCTCATTTGAAAATTGACTTCGAACTCGAAATGGTTGTTTTCGATATCGGGTTCTTGCCGGCTGATGCCCACCCTCTGAACCAAGGCATCTTTGAACGACGCCCGAGCACTGACACCGAACCTTCCGGAATTTCATCGCTCGGCCTGTTTGTCGTGCGTCAGATTGCGCGCGAACTGGGCGGCGAGGTCCGATTGTTGGACACAGTGCCGGGCCGGCAAAATTTTCAACTCGCGCTGCCTTGCTAGAGCCATGCGACACCCCCTTCCCCGCGCCTCGCGCCCGATCACCGAGCACTCACCACATGGGCAATGACAGTTCCATCGCAATCTTGCTTGTGTTTTATGGGATTCAATTACTGACATTTAGCGCGATACTGCTTCTACTTGTCAAAAATGAACTTCGAACCCCAATTCTGTTCTGGATTGGCGCAAACGTCATAGCCGTGATTGAAATAACAGCCAGATTGGCATCTTTGGAACCAACGGCGAGCCCTTTTATACCTGTCTCTATGGCTATTTTAACTGCTCTATCGGGTGTAATTCGGTATTACTCAATAAAACATGGAAGTAAATCATCTCCTTATTCTAATTTTGTATTAATTTTCATTTTTCTAATTTGGATTATTGTGCCCGCTATTAAAATTGGCTGGCTCAGTTCGTTTTTAGCCTACTCCGCCGGAGCTGCTCTTTTGCTGTTGAGCGCGTGGGAAGCCAATCGGAACCCACTCTGGAAAGGGCTGGCGGGCCGTCCCATCGTCATCGCCGGCTTCCTGCTCTGCGCTGCAGCGGTCTTCTGGCGCGGGACGCTGTTCATTGCCAGCCAAAGTGGTGATCAATCCGTTGTGAATGTTACCACGACACTGACCGGGATAACGCTGGTCAGTCTTTCCTCACTTATGCTGCAGATCGGCTTCCTCAGCCTGATCGCCGGCCACGATTTGCGTAACCGCCGGCTCAGGGACCAACAGACCGCAGAAGCGCTGGAGATCAGCCGCGGCATGGCGGAGGAGCAGCTTGTTATGGAAACGGTGGCCAATGAGCGGCTCGACATGATCAGTCTGCTCACGCATGAGGTACGCCAGCCGATCAATAGCGCCCAGGCGGCACTCGAAGCGCTTGCCCGGGAGACAAAAGGTTCGGCGCCCGCAGACGGTGAGATGCGCGACGCCCTTGTTCGGGCCCAAAGCGTCCTTGATGGGATCACCCTCTCAATCTCAAACGCGATCCTCGGCGTGTCTTTGATTGATAACAAGCAAGCCATCACCACCTTCGCCTCAGACCTCGTGGAGATTGTGGAACTCGCGCTCAGCGATTGTCCGGCGGAGCAGCGCCACCGCATCCACATTCACGGCGCAGCCAGCGCGGTGTTCAGCAATCTTGATCCCGTGCTGATCCGGCTCGCCCTGCGCAACCTGTTCGACAATGCCCTCAAATATTCCCCACAAGACAGTTCGGTGCATGTCGAGATCGCGCAGGATGATCAGCGGCTTGGTGCATCCATCAAGGTCTCCAACCAGATCAAGGACGCGTCCGGCCTGAACGACGACATGTTTGGGCGCCGTGTGAGAGGCGCAAAAGTTGATGTTGAAGGCTCAGGACATGGCCTTTACCTGGTGGAGAAAGTCGCCGCCGCCCACAGCGGCACCATCAGCTACACCATTAAGGATGGACAGCACGTGACCTTTGATCTGTTTGTTCCAGATTGATGTGTTGGCTGACGTGAACCCGGATGCTCCTCCAGGCTGAAGCTTTGCATCCAGCGTTCATTCGAAGGCCCCAAGGGCTGCTGCCCGGGGAGCAAGCGTGGGGAGAACGCCAGTTGATATGGCGCCCGGCCCCAAGAATGGGCCTTGAAGACCGCCATTTGTCCGTTGCATCTGGGTCACAGTGCCGTGGTTTGCGCGAATGACGGGCCTGTCGGGCAGTGACAGGCCGCTCAAGTGCATGCACTGCCCATGCAATTGTTTCATGCGCGCTGCTCGCTCTGGCCAAAACCAGCAGGACGGCAATTTGACCGGGGGATCACAGTCATCGCTTTTGGGGAATCCGGTCCGGCGACGCCGATGAAGCGCACGCCCTTCTATGCGCAGCTGTATGTGCAGGTGCTCACAGCGATTGTCGCTGGCGGCTTGATCGGCCATTTCGCACCCGAAACCGGCGTGGCGCTGAAGCCGCTGGGCGATGGCTTCATCCGGCTTGTCAAGATGATCATTGCGCCGGTGATCTTCCTCACCATCGTCACCGGCATCGCCGGCATGCGCAATCTGGGCAGCGTTGGCCGCGTTGCCGGCAAGGCCTTTGCCTATTTCCTGTTCTTCTCCACCATCGCGCTGATCGTTGGGCTCATCGTCGCCAATGTCGTGCAGCCCGGCGCCGGCATGAACATCGATCCGGCCACGCTGGAGACCGGCGCGGTTGATGACTATGTGAAGAAGGCCAAGGACCAAACGATTGTCTCGTTCCTTCTCGGCATCATCCCCGAAACCGTCGCCGGCGCGTTCGTCGATGGCAATCTGCTGCAAGTGCTGTTCCTCGCCATCAGCTTCGGCATCGCGCTGTCCACCGCTGGTGAGGCCGCGCGGCCGGTGGTGCGCCTGTTCGAGGCGCTGGGCGCCGGCTTCTTCCGGCTGGTGGCGATCTTCATGCGTGCAGCCCCCATCGGGGCTTTCGGGGCCTTTGCCTTCACCATCGGCAAATATGGCATCGGCTCCATCGCCAACCTGGCGGCGCTGGTCGCCACCTTTTACCTCACTTCGCTGCTGTTCGTCATTGTCGTGCTGGGGCTGGTGGCGCGCGGCGCGGGATTTTCGATCTTCACGCTGATCCGTTATCTCAAGGCTGAGCTCTTGCTGGTGCTGGGCACCTCCAGTTCCGAAAGCGCCCTGCCCAGCCTGATGGACAAGATGGAGCGCGCCGGCTGCCCGCGCAACATCGTGGGGCTGGTGGTGCCCACCGGCTACAGCTTCAATCTGGATGGCACCAACATCTACATGACGCTGGCCGCGCTGTTCATCGCGCAGGCCACCGGCATCACGCTCAGCCTTGGCGATCAGTTGCTGCTGCTTGGCGTCGCCATGCTTAGCTCGAAGGGTGCAGCCGGGGTAACGGGAGCGGGCTTCATCACGCTGGCGGCCACGCTGTCGATCGTGCCCAGCGTGCCGATTGCCGGCATGGCGCTGATCCTGGGCATTGATCGCTTCATGTCGGAATGCCGGGCGCTCACCAATTTCATTGGCAATGCGGTGGCGACAATCGTCGTCTCACGCTGGGAAAAGGCCATCAACGAAGACCAGTTCGCTGCCGTTTTCACCCACCACAAGTTCGGGCCCGACACCGCCCTGCCGGGCCCCGAAGCCGATCCTGACTGACAAAAAGCCCAACGAGGGGACACAATTTTATCGCCTGCGCGCCGCGCTGCGCTGATCCGGCGTGGCGCGCAGGCGAAGATCCCACGCTGAAACATTTTCGCAATATTCAGCTTTGCGAAAGCCGGCGGGTGCGACAGCAAGCTCATTCTCCTGTGAAAGGCGCTGCCTGTGTCACTCCCCCGCCCAATCCTGCTGCTGCTGGCTGCCACGCTGGCCGGTTGTTCCTACCCCAATTATGCCTCGGGCGTCGCGCCGAGCTATAACAGCGGCTATCAGCCGGTGATGGGCGGCTATGCCACCGATTGGCCGGCCCAGCCCGGCGCGCAGTGGGGCCCGGAAGACGTGCCCGGCATCGAGGTGTTCCGCGAGCCGCTGAGCCAATATGGCCGCTGGCTGCAATCGCCGCAGTGGGGCGTGGTGTTCGTGCCCAATGCTCCCAATGGCTGGCGCCCGTATCAGAACGGGCAATGGCTGGAAAACCGCTTCTGGCTGTCCGGCGATCCTTGGGGTTGGGCCACCGACCATTATGGCCGCTGGGGCTTTGATGAAGCCGTGGGCTGGGTGTGGGTGCCCGATGTGACCTGGGGCCCAAGCTGGGTCGCCTGGCGCGAAGCCGATGATGTCGTGGGCTGGGCGCCAATCCCGCCGCGCGTTTCCTGGAGCGTCGGGTTCGGCTTCGGGTCCGGCTTTGGCTATGACAATTGGAACAGCTGGTACGGCCCGTCGTGGGTGTGGGTGCCGCGCGGCAATCTTTATGCGCGCGGCTTTGGCGGCCGCATCTATCCGTGGAACACCGGCATCAATTATTGGGGCCGCAGCCGCTGGCAGCACGCGCCCACTTGGGGCTGGAACCAGCCGTGGGACCGCAGCTGGGGCTGGCGCGCGCCGAACCGCGGTTATGGCGGCCAAAATTGGGCGTATCAGAACCGGGGCAACCAGAACTGGAACAACAATCGCGGCTGGAACCGCAACGATGGCCGCTGGGACAACAACCGCGGCTGGAATGATCCACGTCGCGGTCAGCCCGGCAGCGTGGGTGATCGCATCGGCCGCGACATGACCGGCCAGCCGCCACGCCAGAACGGCAACGGCGGCTGGAATGGCGGCTGGAATCGGGGCCAGCGTGGTGACGGGCAGCCGGGCAACTGGAACAATGGCACCGGCCAGCCGCCCGTTGGTGGCTGGAACGGCAACCGACCGCCACGCCGTGCCGATGCCAATCCCAATGCCGGCGGTGTTCCCGGTGGCGGCTGGCAGGGCCGGGCTGGCCAGGGCGGTGTATCTGATCGTGTCGCCGGCGGCATGACCCCGCCGCCGCAAGGCGGCAACTGGCAGGCCCCACCACGCGGCAATTGGCAGGCACCGCAGCAACAGGCGCAAGCCCAGCCGCAGTACCGCCCGCAACCGCAGCCGCAACCTCAGCCGCAGCCCCGCTCTGACGGTGGCCGGCCTGATCGGGGCAATGATCGGGGCAATGATGGCGGCGGCTGGCGTGATCGCAGTGACGGCGGGCAGCAGACGCGCGGCAACGGCCCACGTTCAGGCAACGGCAGGAATGAACGGCCGCAATAAGCCCTACCGATCCTGCCACCAGGCAAAGGCCGCCCGCTGCTTTTCGGACACGAAGGCGCGGGCGGCTGGCCCGGTCCAATCGGCGGGCGCGTCACGGCGGCCAACCCACCAGCCCTGGCCCGGCAGTCGATCGGATTCGCGCACCACCAGCACCGCCAGTTCGGGCTCAGCTGCGGCGCGGCCAGCCTCGTCAATGGCATCAAGCAGCCGGCACAGGCTGCGCATCTTGGGGCGCGAGAAGCGGTAGCCCAGCGCCAGCAGCATTTCGGAATAGGATAGATCGCGCCCGGCCCGCGCCGCCGCAATCAGCAGCCCCTTGATTTCGGGCAGATCGGCCGGCGTCACCATGGCGCCTGTCTGCCACGCGGCTGCAGGATTGGCCACCGGCCGGTGGGGGCACCGGCCGGCGGCTCCCCAACTCAACTGCGCGGCGGTTCCGGCGGCGGTGCGGGCGGCGCAGGCGGTGCGGGCGGCGCGGGCGGGGCCGGCGGCACTGGCGCCGTGCTGTCGGTTGGGGTTTCGGGTGGCGCTGGCGGCGGTTTGCGCGGTTGGGCCAGGGCCGGCCCGGCAAGCGCAAGCAGCAAGGGGGCCAGCATCAGGCCATGAGCGGTTTTCATTTTGCAACTCCTTGACGTTGTTACAGTCTGTCGTTGCCCCACCCCTGTTGATTGGACCCCTGTTGATTGGTCTGGCCGGCACCGCTTTCGGGGGGCAGTGGTGCCGGCCAGTGACGGCAAATTGCGCCGCCAACATGAACCTCAGCTTTCAGCCTGGTTGCCACCGGGACGGGCCGTAGGCGCAAGCGGGACGAAGCGTTCACCGCCGCCCTTCCGCGCCTTCGTATGCCCCTCCCGAATCAGGTCACGGCGGATGACAGCATGGCTTCACCCTGCTAACGCACAGGCCATGACCGTATATCTGCACGAAGGTGATCTTCCCGCCGGCATCCTCGCGCCCGGCCCGGTGGCCGTGGACAGCGAGACCATGGGCCTCAATCCGCACCGCGACCGGCTGTGCCTGCTGCAGATCAGCGATGGCCACGGCGATGAACATCTCGTGCGCTTTGCCCCCGGCCAGTATGACGCGCCCAATCTGAAGGCGGTGCTGGCTGATCCCGAACGGCTGAAACTGATGCACTTCGCCCGGTTTGACGTGGCGGTGATCCACCAGTTCCTGGGTGTGTGGGCCACCCCGGTGTTCTGCACCAAGATCGCATCGAAACTGGTGCGCACCTACACCGATCGCCACGGGCTGAAAGATCTGCTGAAGGAAACGCTGGGCGTCGAAATCTCCAAGCAGCAGCAGTCCAGCGACTGGGGCGCCGCCGAGCTTTCGGATGCGCAGAAAGAATATGCCGCCAGCGACGTGCGTTACCTGCACCGCGCCCATGAAGTGCTGGAACGCCGCCTCGCCCGCGAGGGCCGCACCCACATTGCACAGGCCTGTTTCGATTTCCTCGCCACCCGCGCCGAACTCGATCTGGTCGGCTGGGCCGAACAGGATATCTTCGCCCACCTGTGAGCCGCTTGTCGAAAGCCTGAACCACCGTGGCCACCACGCCTGTCCCGATCAGCCGCCCGCTTTCGCCCCCGGCACTTTCACGGCGCCAGCAGGCCGCGCTACCGGGCAGCGCGCATGATCGGCGCATGACCGTGCTGAAATGGGCCTTGCCGGCGTCGGCCTTCCTGATCGGCATGACCATCCTGATCTGGCCACTGATCGGCGTGCAGGAATTCTCCTTCCTGCTGGCGAAAGACCAGGTGGCAGTGTCGCGGGAACGCCTGCGCGTGAACCGCGCCGAATATCGCGGCAAGACCGCCGCCGGCGAGGCGTTCTCCATCTCGGCCGGCAGCGCCGTTCAGCGCACCAGCGCCGAACCGGTGGTGGTGCTCAACGACCTCGCCGCCCGGCTGGAAGGCAAGGATGGCCCGGCCACCGTCTCCGCCCCATCGGGCCGCTATTTCATCGATGAAGACCGGCTGGAAGTCGCCGGCCCGGTGAAGCTGCGATCCGATGGCGGCTACACGCTGGATGCCGAGACCGTCGCCATCGATCTGAAGCGCCGCACCGTGAAAACCGATGCGCCGGTTTCCGGCCGGCTGCCGATGGGCACCTTCCGCAGCAACCGCATGACCGGCGATCTGGCCGGCAATCGGGTGAGCCTGATCGGCAATGTCCACTTGCGCATCAACCAGCGCGGCGGCAGAGGATGAATATGCGCGCCCTGATCGTTATTGCCCTGCTCGCCGCCAGCCCGGCTGCGGCCCAACGCTTTGACAGCAACGCCCCCATCGATGTCGATGCCGGCCGCATCGATATTGCCGATGATGCCAATGAAGCGATCTTCTCTGGCGCCGTGGTGATCCGCCAGGGCAGCATGACGCTGAACGCTGATCGCGTGCGCATCACGTACAGTAAGGACAATGCCGGCAGCCCGCAGGTACAGCGGCTGGACGCGCTGGGCAGCGTGCGGCTGCGGCAGGACACGATGCGCGCCACGTCAAACAGCGGCGTGTACGACGTCAATCGCAAGCTGGTGACGCTGATCGGCAATGTGAAGCTGGATCGCGGCACCGATCATCTCGAAGGCGCCCGCGTGGTGTGGAATCTCGCCACCCGCACCACAAGCTTCGACGCGCGCACCGCCAGCAACCCCGGCGGCCGCGTGACCGGCCGCTTCACCGTTCCGCAGAAGAAGCAGCCGTAACCCGCTCGATTGCGGCGCGCACCAATTCGGGGCGCTCCAGCGGCAGGAAGTGGGTGGTGCCGGGGAGACGCTCGGCACTGATGCACTGTGGGTGCGCCGCAAACGCCGCCAGTTCGACATCGCGTACGGTGGATCCATGCTCTCCGGCCAGCAGGACGAACGGGCAGCGCACGGCGCCCAGCGCCGGTTCGACATTGGGCGACACGGCGCGGAAAGTTGCCGATTCAAATGCCGGGGCGCAGGCGAGTTCCACGCCTTCATCTGTCTCCACCAATCCGCCGGCCAGATAGGCATCAAGATCGGCATCGCTCCACGTCTTGAACACGCCGCGGCCATGGTACGCTGCGCGGGCATCGGCGCGGCTGGGGAACATCCCGCGCCGCCGGGCCGCCTGATCGGCCATCGGATTGGGGATGATGGCGCCTGCCCGCACCTCCCGCGCCACATCGAACGGCAGCATGGGTGGATCGAGCAGCACCAGCCCCGCGACACGATCAGGGCGCAGGCGTGCGGCGAGCAGCGAGACGGTCGCACCCATCGAATGGCCGGCCAATATCCAAGCGCGGCCGCTGTCGATCACGTCGAGCAGGCGCGTGAGATCGACGGCGAAATCATCCCAGCTGGTCAGGTGCGCCGGATCACGGTCCAGCCCCGTGAAACCATGCCCGCGCGCATCGCTGATGGTGATGGCGAACTGATCCGCCAGCGGCGCCAGCACCGCTTCATACAGGTGCGCGTTCATGCCGGTGGCGTGGGCGAAGTGCAGGCGGGGGGCAGCGGTATCCCTTGCCCCGGCCTGCAGCGCGGACACCGGGCCGGCCGGGGTAGCAATCAAAATGCGATCCATGCCTGCCCGATAGCAGGCCAGATCGATGCGAACAGCCTGTAGACTGACGCAGGGTTTCAGGCAGCAACCGGCCGACGGCGGCGCATCAGGCCACCCACAGCGCCGAAGCCCAGGGTGAGCATCGCCCAGCTGGCCGGTTCAGGCACGCCGTTGACGATGGACCGCGTGGACAGCGAGATATCGTCAACGGCGAAATCATTGCCCGCCCGCACGGTGTTGGCATTGATCAGCGACAGTTGCACCGATGTGGCCGCGCCGCTGTTGAAATTGGTCGACAGGCCGAACCAGGTGCCGGCCTGGTTGGCCGGGATGGTCAGGGTGGCCAGATCGGTCGCCGCGCCGCCGTTCAGCGAAATGCGGAAGGTGAAATTGGGATCGCTGTTGCCGGGCAAGACAAAGCTGCAGCACACGTTCATGGCGAACGCTTCAAAGAAATAATTCGTGTTGGCGCTGATGGCGATCGTGGACGATTGCCACACGATATCCCCCAGATTGGGAGCGCCATTGCCCACATACATCAGCCCGGTGCCGCTGGTGTGATCACCGCGCGACAGGAACGCGCCGTTCCACGGAAACGGATTGGAGCGAACGGTATATTGGCCTTCAGTGCTATTGCCGCCGGGGGTGTAGGCATAGGCCGAGGTGAAGCCGGTGTTGCCCGCCTCGAAATCGCCATTGGTGACGAGGTTCGCCGCTGCCGCCGGCAGCGCGCCCAAGGCGGCGGCCGCAACCACCAGACCAGTCAGAATCCGCATCAACCATCTCCCGCATGAGCCACAATATTAATACGAAACTAACTTTTCATTCAGTTTTTGGCCAGATGATTTTGCGCACAGCCACGCGCGCGCCTGGCTACAAGCGGGCAGCAAACGCTTTGTGATTGGTTACAGCGGCTTACTCAGCTGCCGGCACGCGCCAGCCACCGCCTCAGGATGGCGCTGTTCTTCGTCAGCACCGCCGGATCGCGCGCATCGGGCGCGGTCATGATGGCGGTATCGAGCACGGTATCAATCGGGCTGGCCGTCCTTGATTCGGGCAGGCTGGCGCACAGGCGAACGATCATCGCCCGCGCCAGCGCCGCGTTGCCGTGCATCACCGCCATGATGTCGGTCACGTCAACGTCGCTGCCATCGTGCCAGCAATCATAATCCGTCACCATGGCGACCAGCGCGTAGGGCAGCTCCGCCTCGCGGGCCAATTTCGCCTCCGGCATCGCCGTCATGCCAACCAGATCGCAGCGCCAGCTTTGGTGCAGCCGGCTTTCGGCGCGGGTGGAAAAGGCCGGGCCTTCCATCGCCAGATAGGTCGCACCGCGATGCACCGTGCCGCCAACCGCCGCCACCGCATCTGCCGAAAGCGCGGAAAGCCGCGGGCAGACCGGATCGGCCATCGGCACATGCGCCACCAGGCCGGTTTCGAAGAAGGTGGAGGGCCGTCCCTTGGTGCGGTCGATGAACTGGTCCACCACCACCAAATCACCCGGCGCCATGGCGGCATTCAGCGAGCCGACTGCCGACACCGCCAGCACATCTGTGCAACCCAACCGCTTCAACGCATCAATATTGGCGCGCACGTTCAACTGATGCGGCGGAATGCGGTGGCCGCGGCCGTGGCGAGGCAGGAAACACACGTCGATGCCGGCAATGCGGCCGGTCAGGATCGCATCAGATGGTTCGCCCCACGGTGACTCCACGCTGATCCAGCGCGCATCCTCCAACCCGTCGATGGCATAGAGGCCGGAGCCGCCGATGATGCCGATCTTCCAGCTCAAAGGCTCGCCCGCCGCCCATCGATGGCCCAGCGCTCCAGCCGGCCATTCTCATCCGCCACGAAGAAGGCATCGTGCAACGCCACGGTGGGATCGACATGGCCCGGCTGCAGCCAGACCAGATCGCCCTCCGCCAATCCGCCGGGCGGCACGATCGCGCCATGTTCATCGCCCATGGGCTTGTAAGCGCTGCCCGCCGGCTGCACGACGCGACTGACTGGGCCATTGGAATGCAGCGCCTTGTGCCCGGCATCGCAGGTCACGTGGCTCGCGTGATTGGCCGAAACCGCGGACGCAGCCAGAAACAGCGCCGGGGCGAACGGCAGATCACCCAGATCACCATATTCCACGTCCATCACCGCATAGCTGCCGGGCTGCAACTCGGTATAGACGCCCGCCGCCAGGTCCATATGCGCCGTGCCAGTGCCGCCGCCGGTAACCTGCCCCGGCGCCAGCCCGGCGGCCTCCAACTCAGCGACCAGTACGCGCAGCCGCGCTGTCCATTCGGCATGCGCCGCCGCGCGTGAGTCCGGCAACATATGCTGATGATGCCCGCAGTACGCCTGGATGCCGGCATAGTTGAGGCCCTTGGCTCCATCGATCAGCGCCGCCAGCGCCGCCGCCGCGCCCGGCGCCACCCCGGCGCGCGCCATGCCGGGATCAACATCCACATAGGCATCAAGCACCACGCCCGCGGCCAGCGCGGCAGTGGCAGCTTCCACCACTTGCGCCGCACTGTCGATCACCGCGCCCACCCGCGCCACCCGCGCCAGCGCCGCCAGGCGCAGCCAGCCCCACGGCGGCACCGGCGCTGTCACCAGCACATCGGGGATGCCGCCATGCACAAAGGCTTCCGCCTCCCCCACCGTCTGGCAGCACAGGCCCACCGCGCCCTGCCGCACCTGTTCCAGGCCCATCGCGCTGCACTTGTGCATCTTGCCATGCGCGCGCAGCCGCACGCCCTTGGCGGTGCAGGCCGCCTGCATGGCCGCCAGATTGTCCATCATCACCGCGCGCCGCACCACCAGTGCCGGCGTGATCGGTGGCTTCACCTTGGCCAGGAAATCATCTCTGCTCTGCATGGTGGCCGTCTTGCCGTGCACGGGTGTTTAAGTCAAAAGCCCTCACGATCGGGGCCACATTACGGAGTTTCCATGTCAGTCCAAGCTGCTGTTCAACCAACGGCGATCATCACTGGCGCTTCTTCTGGCGTGGGTCTGTGGGCTGCCAAGTCCTTGGCGGATCGGGGTTGGCTGGTCATCATGGCATGCCGCGATCTGGCCAAGGCGGACGCCGCAGCCGCTGAGGTTGGCATCCCCGCCGATTCGCGCCGGATCCTGCATATCGATCTGGGCGATCAGGCCAGCGTGCGCCGCTTCGCCGATGAATTTCACGGCCTTGGCCTGCCGCTCGATGCGCTGCTGCTCAACGCCGCCGTCTATCTGCCGCGCCTCGAAGCGCCGATGCGTTCCCCCGAAGGCTATGAAATCAGCGTTGCCACCAATTATTTCGGCCATTTCCTGCTGGCGCATCTGCTGCTTGATGATCTGAAAAAGGCCAAGGGCCGCCTGCCCTCGCCGCCCCGCCTGATCACGTTGGGCACTGTCACCGCCAATAGCGAGGAATTCGGCGGCAAGGTGCCAATCCCGGCGCCGGCTGAACTCGGCGATCTGGCCGGGCTGGCCGCAGGCTTCAAGGCGCC
>JAIXQM010000102.1 GCA_027485735.1 Sphingomonadales bacterium
CCGGCTTCGGCCTTGGCCATGCGGTCACCCGCATTGATCAGGGCGGAACGCGCGCCAAGATAAGCCGGATCGGCCAGGCCCTTGGTCGGCACCGCCACGAAGCCCGGATCGCCAATCCACTTTTCGCGGTCGGCATAGGCGAGACGCTGGCTCTCGCCGAACAGGTGCCAGGAAACCGGGTTATCCTTGCCCAGCCCCTTCATATCGAAGCGTTCCAGCTGCTTGAGCATGGCCAGCACGCCGGTGCCGCCCGACGATGGCGGGCCCATGCCGCAGATCTTGTATTGGCGGTAGGTTCCGCACACCGGCGCGCGCACTTCGGCCTTGTAGGCAGCAAGATCCGCCAGGGTCATCGCGGTCGGGTTGGCGTCGGCGGTGCTCACCGTCTTCACGATGCTGGCGGCAATCGGGCCCTTGTAGAACGCGTCTGCGCCCTTGGCTGCGATCAACCGGAGCGTGGCGGCGAGCTTGTCGTTGCGGAAGGTGGTGCCGGCTTTCAGCGGGGCGCCGCCCTTGTCGTAATAAAGCGCGCGGCCTTCCGGGCCGGCCTGTTTCAGACTGTCCTGCCCAAAGGCGATGAAGCGCGCCATAGTGGGGGAAATGGTGAAGCCTTCGGCCAGCTTGATCGCCGGTTCGAACAGCTTTGCCCAGGGCAGCTTGCCCCACTTCCTGTGGGCTTCGGCAGCGAGCGCGACATTGCCCGGCACGCCCACACTGCGGCCGCCGGTGGCGGCCTGCATGAACGGCATCGGCTTGCCATCGGGCCCCAGGAATTGGCCCGGGCTGGCAACGCCGGGCGCTTTTTCGCGGCCATCGATGCTGCCCACCGGGCCGTTCGCCGGCTGATAGACGATGAAGCCGCCGCCGCCGATGCCGGAGCTTTGCGGCTCTACAACGGTGAGCGCCAGCATGGTGGCAATGGCCGCATCGGCAGCGCTGCCACCGCGCTTCAGGATGCTCAGCCCGGCTTCGCTGGCCAGCGGGTGCGCGGCCGACACCACAGCCTTGAACGGGCCGGCGCCAGCACTGCTGGCGGCCTGTATGGGCCCGCTGTCTGCATCCTTCGGGATGGGCTGGGCCACGGCCGCAGTGGCGAAGAAGGAAGCGGCGATAAAGAGTGTGGTTTTCATGGGACGGGCACCTTAGGCTGATTTGCGCGTCTGAAAAGTGGCTAAACTTGTGGGACGCCCACTGCGGCGCCCACGCTGGCAAAGCCGTCGCGGCGCAGCAGCGCGGCCAGTTCAGCCTTGACGCGGCCCACCAGCCCCGGCCCGTGATAGACCAGCGCCGAATAAAGCTGCACGGCGCTTGCCCCGGCACGGATGCGGTCATAGGCGTCCTGCCCGCTGGCGATGCCGCCTACCGCGATCAGCGGCAGCGCGCCGCCGGTTTCGGCGCGGAAACGCGTGAGCGCTGCCATCGCCAGCGGCTTTAGCGGCTTGCCCGACAGGCCGCCCGTTTCGCCGGCATGGCGGCTGGCCAGCGGCGGGCGCGATACGGTGGTGTTGGACACGATCAGCCCATCCACCCCGCCATCGATGCAGGCGCGCACGATCGTGGCCCAATCATCTTCACCCTGATCAGGCGCGACCTTCACGAATACGGGCACATCCAACGCCCCGCGTGCTGCCATCACCCGCGCAATCAGATCGGCCAGCGCCGCGCCATCCTGCAACGCCCTCAGGCCGGGCGTGTTCGGCGAAGAGATGTTGACCGTCACGTACGACGCCAGCGCTGCCAGCGCGCGCAGGGCGACGACATAATCATCGGTACGGTCTTCGCTGTCCTTGTTGGCACCGAGGTTGATACCCACCACGCCTGGCCGGCCGGCGCGCGCTGTCAGCCGGGCATGGGCGAACTCCACGCCCTTTGAATTGAAGCCGAAGCGGTTGATCACCGCCTCATCTTCCATCAGCCGGAACAGCCGCGGCTTGGCATTGCCCGGCTGTGGCCGCGGGCAGACGCTGCCGCATTCGACAAAGCCAAAGCCCAGCTTGAGCATCGCATCGGGCACTTCGGCATCCTTGTCGAAGCCGGCGGCAAGGCCAATCGGATTGGGCAGGGCCAGGCCGGCCATCGTGGTGGCAAGAATGGGATCATCGGCCGGCGCGGCCGGCACCAGGCCCGTCTTCAGCGCGGCCAGGGTCAGATTGTGCGCGGCTTCCGGATCAAGCGCGAACAGCAGGGGTTTGAGAGCGGCAAACATTTGTCATCGCCATGGCAGGGCGGCGGATGGGGTTCAATCCCCCTCATCGTGCCGCCCAACCATGTCCAGGGCCCGCGCCCGGCGCTGATGCAGCTCGCACCAGTGCAGCAACGCCTCCTCTCGGCCATGGGTGACCCACACTTCGGCCGGGTTCAACTCGGTTATGGTGGCGGTTAGCTCGTCCCAATCGGCGTGATCGGAAATCACCAACGGCAGCTCGATGCCGCTCTGCACCGCGCGCTGGCGCACACGCATCCAACCGGATGCCATTGCGGTGATCGGATCGGGCAGGCGGCGGCTCCACACGTCGCGCAGAGCCGATGGCGGCGCGATGATGATGGCGCCCTTCAGCGCATCGCCTTTCAATGTGCCCACGGGGCGCAGATCACCGAGCGCCACGCCGTGCGCTTCGTAAAGCGCGCACAGCGCCGTCATCGCGCCGTGCAGATAGATCGGTGCGTCATGGCCGGCGCGGCGCAGTTCGGCGATCACCCGCTGCGCCTTGCCCAACGCATAGGCGCCCACCGCCACGCAGCGATCCGGATTGGCGGCGAGCGCGGCCAGCAGCCTGGTCACTTCGCC
>JAIXQM010000042.1 GCA_027485735.1 Sphingomonadales bacterium
ATGCGCGCCTTGGCCGGTGTCAGTTCGCGGCCGCCGATCGTCGGCACCCGGTCATCATCATCCGACTTCGCTGCTGGCGTCGGTTCCGAACGCCGGATGTCGCCGTGGCCTTGGCGCGGGGTGGTGACCATCGGAATCTTCTTTTCCGCCAGCGCCCGCAGCGCCTTGCGGGCGCCGCTGGAAACGCCACCGGCGCCAACCCCGGCCACGATCACGCCATCGGCATTGCGCACGATGTCGCGCACTTCGTCTTCGGTCTGGCCGGCATAGGCATAAACCACTGCAATGCGCGGCAGCTTGGCTTCGCCCAGGGCCAGCATTTCGGGCTGCGGCTGCGGCGGCCCGAAAAAGCGCGGTGCCAGGCCAAGCACATGGCCAATCGGGCCGCGGCTGGGGGCGGTGAACGCCTCGACGCGGTTCACGTCAAATTTGGTGACAGAACGCGGATCGAAGATCGTGTCGTTCAATACCACCATCACGCCGCGCCCGGTGGAAGCGGGCGAGGTCACCACCCGGATCGCATCCAGCATGTTTTGTGGCCCGTCGGCGGAAACGGCGGTGCTGGGCCGCATCGCGCCGACCACCACCACCGGCTTGGTTGGCGGGAGAATCAGGCTGAGCAGAAAGGCGGTTTCCTCCAGCGTGTCGGTGCCATGGGTGACGACCACGCCGGCCACATCAGGATCAGCAAACGCCGCCAGCGCGCGGGCATGGAGCTTGCGCCAGATGGTTTCGTCCATGTCACTGCTCAGCACGTTGGCGATCTGTTCGCCGGTAACCCGGGCAATCCTGTCGACCCCCGGCAGCGCGGCAATCAGATCGTCAACGGAAACGGCGCCTGAACGATAGCTGGTGCCCGCCGCATTGCCCTTGCCGGCAATGGTGCCGCCGGTGGCCAATATGCGCACCTGGCTTGTCGCAGCAGCTTCAACGGGCTGCGCATGCAGCGTTGTGCCGGCCAGCAGCATGGCAGCGCCCAGAATCCATGTGGAATTGTGCAAAGCCTGTCCTTCACCCATTGTCGTTGGCGCCCGGGTTGGCGCCCGGGTTGGCGATTGTCCGCCGTTCGGCGAGTTTCCGCAGCAGCGCCCGTGTGCGCAACTGGCCGAGCAGTTCGTTGATCACCGAAATGCCTTGTTCGGCCATGTCCAAGGCCTTGGCCTCGCCAACATGGCCGGCGGTGTGCTCCAGAAAGTGGCGGACTTCCTGGGCGGTCAGCCAGTCGATCAGGACGTTGTACAGGCGCATCTGGCCGCCATCAAAACCCAGTTCCGGTGTGAAACCGATATCGTCGAGCCGCTGCACGGTGCGCAATATGGCTGCATCCCGGGCGGTGACAGTGCCGTCTTCGGCCAGCGGGATCATCAGATCATCGAGATGTTCGCGGCTGTGCGGCGGTAGGCCAAGATCGTCAAAGACCACCCGCGCCGGACCGCCGTCTTCAAGCCGCTGGGCGAGCAGGGCATCCAGCGTGGGAAACACTTCGGGCAGCAACCAGCGGTCGCCATCGTCGGCCTCCAGCAGGGTGCGGATCACGGCCAGCGGCAGGAAGCGTTCTTCCTGCAGGCGCTTGATCGCCTTCAGCCGCGCGACATGCACATCGGTGTAACGCGCGCTGTTCGGGCTGGTCTTGTCCGGTTCCGGCAACAGGCCTTCGCGGATGTAGAATCGGATGGTTTCCCGTCCGACGCCACTGGCCTTTTCAAGATCGCGCATTCTCATCCCTGAGCGCCTTAGCGCAACTGAGGCGGTCATGCTAATGGGCTGATTGCCGATGGAATCCTTTGCCCGCCTGCTCGATGCGCTGCTCTACACGCGCAGTCGCACCGCCAAGCTGCGGTTGATCGCGGATTATCTGGTGGCCACGCCCGATCCCGATCGCGGCTGGGCCCTGGCGGCCCTCACCGGCACGATTGATCTGAAGGCGGTGCAGCCCAGTCTGCTCAAGGCGCTGATGGCCGAACGGGTGGATGCGACCCTGTTTTCGCTGTCCCATGATTTCGTGGGTGACATGGCGGAGACGATTTCGTTGCTGTGGCCTGATCCGCCGGGCGAAAAGCCACCGTCACCCGCGCTCGACGAAGTGGTCGTCCAGCTTTCCGGTCTGTCGCGTGGTCAAGCACCGGCGGCGGTCGCGGCGCTCCTCGATCGGCTGGACGTGCAGGGCCGCTATGGGCTGATCAAGCTGGCGACCGGTGCGCTGCGTGTTGGCGTTTCGGCGCGGTTGGCGAAGACAGGACTGGCTCAGGGTTTTGGCCTGGATGTGGAGGCGGTTGAGGAAGTCTGGCACAGCCTGACACCGCCGTTCACACCGCTGTTCGCATGGGCCACCGGCGCCGCGCCGCCGCCCACTGCCGGCGACGTGCCGGTGTTTCGCCCGTTCATGCTGGCCAGTCCGCTGGAAGATGGGGCGACGTTGGATCTGGCTGATCATGCCGCCGAATGGAAATGGGATGGCATCCGCGTCCAGATCGTCCACGCCGGCGGCCAGACCCGTTTGTTCAGCCGCACCGGCGACGATATTTCGGCCAGCTTCCCCGATGTGCAACTCGATCAGACGCTGGCGCTGGATGGCGAACTTCTGGTGCGGGGGGAAGGGCAGGCAGATAGCGTGGCCGCCTCGGGCAGCTTCAATGCCTTGCAACAACGCCTAGGCCGCAAGGCGCCGACGGCGAAGCTGATGGCCGAGCGCCCGGCCTTCATCCGCGCCTATGATCTGCTTTCCCATGCTGGCGAGGACCTGCGCGCCCTGCCGTGGACGGCGCGTCGCGCCCGGCTGGAGTCAGTGCTGCCCGGTCTCGATCCGGCCCGGTTCGAGCTGTCGCCGCTGGTGGAGGCCGGCAGCTGGGCCGATCTGGCCACCCTGCGCGATGCCGCCCGTGATGCCGCCATTGAGGGCCTGATGCTGAAACGCCGCGACGCACCCTATGTGGCGGGGCGCAAAGCCGGCCAGTGGTTCAAATGGAAGCGCAGCGCGCTCACTGCCGATTGCGTGCTGATGTATGCCCAGCGCGGCCACGGCAAACGGTCGAGCCTCTACAGCGATTTCACTTTCGGGTGTTGGACGCCGGATGGCCAATTGCTGCCGGTCGGCAAGGCCTATAGCGGCTTCACCGATGCTGAACTGGCGATGCTCGACAAGTTTGTCCGGGCCAACACACTGCAGAAATTCGGCCCGGTGCGGGAAGTGGAGAAATCGCTGGTGCTGGAAGTGGCGTTCGACTCCATCCACGCTTCCAGCCGCCACAAATCCGGCCTGGCCATGCGCTTCCCGCGCATTTCGCGCATCCGCACCGACAAGCCGGCGATCGAGGCCGATACGATCGCGGCGCTGTTGAAGCTCGCCACCTGAGCGCCTAGGGTTCGCCCATGCTGATCGCCTCCTTCAACATCAACGGCACCAACGCCCGCCTGCCACGCCTGCTGGAATGGCTGGAGGAGGCCAAGCCCGACATCGCCTGCCTGCAGGAAATCAAGATGATGACGGAGAATTTCCCCGTCGAGACGCTGCGCGAGGCGGGCTACCACTGCCTTGTCCACGGCCAGAAGGGCTTTAACGGCGTCGCCATCCTCAGCCGCGAACCCGCCACAGAAGTGCAGCGCGGCCTGCCTGGTGATGAGACGGACGAACAATCCCGCTATCTCGAAGCCGATGTGATGGGCGTGCGGGTGGCGAGCATCTACCTTCCAAACGGCAACCCGCAGCCTGGCCCCAAGTTCGATTACAAGCTGGCCTGGATGGAGCGGCTGCGCGTCCACGCTGCCCGGCTGCTGGAATCCGGCCTGCCCGTGGTGCTGGCCGGCGATTACAACGTCATCCCCAATGATGACGACATCTGGGATGCCACGGCGATGCGGGACGACGCTTTGCGCCAGCCGGAATCGGTGGCCGCCTACCGGCAGCTGCTGTGGCAGGGCTGGACCGATGCCGTGCGCCAGCTCCATCCGGTTGGGGGTATCTGGAGCTTCTGGGATTATCAGGCCGGGGCCTGGCAACGCGACCACGGTTTCCGCATCGATCACCTCCTGCTGTCACCGGCGTCAGCCGATCGCTTGGCAGATGCCGGCGTGATGAAAGCCGTGCGGGGCCAGGAAAAGGCCAGCGATCACGCGCCGGCCTTTTGCGTGCTGCGTTAACGCGGCTCGACCTGCGGCTGCGCTGGTTCCTTCAGCGTCTTGTCCAACCAATTGTCGTCCAGCCGCGGCGGCTCGTCGCCGGGAGGGGCTTCGCCGTCCATGGGCGGGGCTTCGTCTATGGTGATGCCATAGCTTTGCGCGTCGGGCTCCGGTCCCAGCGTATCATCGGCAAATTCGGTCACCAGCGCCTCGGGCGGGGTGCCACCCACGGCACGCGCCATGAACTGGGCAAAGGCGCGGGCTGGCGCGCGGCCACCAGCGAGGCCGCGCACCGCCTTGGCATCATCGCGGCCCATCCAAACGCCGGTGGTGATGCCGCTGGAAAAACCAATGAACCAGCCATCCTTGTTGCTGCTGGTCGTGCCGGTCTTGCCTGCCAAGGGCCGGCCGATCTGAGCGGCGCGGGCAGTGCCTTCTTCGACGGCGGCCTGCATCAGTTGTGTCATTTGCGCGGCCACCACCGGGGCGACGACCTGGCGGGTTTCGCCTTCGTTGCGGTTATACAGCACGCGGCCCGATCCGGTGGTGATGCGGGTGATGGCAAAGGGCGTGTTTTCCAGGCCATTGTTGGCCACCGTCGCATAGGCGTTGGTCATTTCGAACAAGGTGACTTCCGATGAACCAAGCGCCATCGCCGGTTGCCGGCTGATCTGCGTGGTGATGCCGAAGCGGCGGGCCATTTCCGCCACCGTGTCAAAGCCCACCTGTTCGGCCAGCTGCACCGCCACCGTGTTGATTGATCGGGCAAAGGCCTGGCGCACGCTCACCGGGCCGATGAACTGGCCATTGTCGTTCTTCGGGCTCCAGTTACCGATGCTCACCGGCTTGTCTTCGTAGATATCCTCGGGCGTCACACCGCTTTCCAGCGCGGCGGCATAAACGAAGAACTTGAACGCCGAACCGGGCTGGCGCCGCGCCACGATCGCCCGATTATAGTTGGAGCGCACATAATCGGTGCCGCCCACCATCGCCTTCACGCCGCCATCGCGGGCCAGCGCCACCAGTGCCCCTTGCGCGCCCTTGGGCGCTTCGGCGCGGATCGCGGCTTCGGCATCGCGCTGCATCTGGCTGTTAAGCGTGGTTTCCACCAGCAACGGCTCATTGGCTTCGTCAGTCAGATTCTCCAGCTCGGTCAACACCCAACCGGTGAAGTACCGCACGCCGGCCAGGCGCGCCTGTGGAGCAAAGCGCACCAGGCGCGGATCGGCAGCCGTGGCTTCTTCGGGCGTGATGCCGCCCTGTTCCACCATCACCGCGATCACCGTGGCAGCGCGCTTGCGGGCGGCTTCGGCATCGGCAGATGGCGAAAAGCGCGACGGCGCCTTCACCAATCCGGCGATGATGGCGGCTTCTTCCAGTGAAAGCTGGCGGGCGCTGTGGCCATAAAATTTGCGGGAAGCGGCATCCACGCCATAGGCGCCGCCGCCGAAATAGACGCGGTTCAGATAGAGTTCGAGAATATCTTCCTTGGCAAACTTGCGCTCGATGGCCAGCGCCAGCACCACTTCGCGCAGCTTGCGCGTGTAATCCTTGGACGCAGTGAGGAACAGGTTGCGCGCCAGCTGCTGGGTGACGGTGGAAGCGCCTTGCGCCTTGTTGCCGCGCGCCGTGTTCACCACGAACGAGCGCATGATGCCGATCGGATCGATGCCGGGATGATACCAGAAGCGCCGGTCTTCCACCGCGATCATGGCGTTCTTCATCGTCGCTGGAATCTCGGGATAGCTCAGCCATGCGCCATAGCTGGGGCCAAAGCTGGCCAGCACCGTGCCATCATCGCCGCGGATTTCCACCGGCTGGCCATTGGGGCTGCGCTTCATGTCGTCGAAGGAGGGCAGGTCGCGATAAGCCAGCGCGACCGCCACTGCCAGGGCGATGAACAGCGCGAGCCCGGCCACCAGACCCCATTTCAGGAGGCTGATATACCAGCGGGATTGTTTCGGGCGCGGAGCGGGACGACGTTGGGGCACTTGGGTGTATTATCCAGCAAATACGGCAGCTATTGGGCAGAGCAGGCGGGACAGGCCGGATCTTTCGGCAAACTCAGGGTGCGGAAACGCCCAGCCATCGCGTCGAACAGCGTGATGCGCCCGGCGCTGGACGGCGAGAAGCCGGACAATTCGCGGATTGCCTCCATCGCCATCAGGCTGCCGATCACCCCGGTGAGCGCGCCCAGCACGCCCACGGCAGCGCAGTTGCGGTCGGGCTGATCCTCGGGTGAGCCGACGAAGCAGCGGTAGCAGGGCAAGGCCGGATCATGGCCCTTGAATACGGCGACCTGGCCATCGAACGGCCCGACTGCGCCCGAAACCAGTGGCACGCCGGCGGCCAGCGCGCTATCTGCCACCAGCAACCGCGTCGTGAAACTGTCGCAGCCATCGATGATCAGATCATGTCCGGCCAGCAGCGCATCAACATTGTCGGCATCGAGCCGCAGCGGCACCGCCACGGTTTCGACATGCGGGTTGAGCGCGTGCAGGTGGCTGGCGGCGCGCTCGGCTTTCATCTCGCCGGCATCGGCGGTTTCGAACAGCACCTGGCGTTGCAGGTTGGATAGCGCGACGGCGTCATCATCGATGATGGTCAGCCGGCCCACGCCCGCCGCCGCGAGATAGAGCAGGCACGGGCTGCCCAGCCCGCCGGCGCCGACAACGGCGACCCGCGCCCGCGCCAGCGACGCCTGTCCGCGACCGCCGAATTCCGGAAGCACCAGATGACGGGCGTAGCGTTCAAGCTCGTCGTCGGAAAAGTTCACCCATGCACTCCCGTGGAGCCGAAGCCGCCAGCGCCGCGCTGCGTGTCGTCCAGCGTCTCGACCACAGCCAGCGTGGCCCGGGTGACGGCGGCCGGCACCAATTGGCAGATCCGCATGCCGCGCTCGATGGCGAAGGGCTCCTGGCCCAAATTGATCAGCAGCGCCTTCACCTCGCCGCGATAATCGCTGTCGATGGTGCCGGGGCTGTTGGGCACGGTGATGCCGTTTTTCAGTGCCAGGCCGGACCGCGGTCGCACCTGCACTTCATAGCCATCGGGGATGGCCATGCAGAATCCCAGCGGCACCGGGAACCGCTCGCCGGGTGCCAGCACGATGGTTTCAGTGACGGCGGCGACCGCGTCCATGCCGGCGGCGCCGGGGGTGGCATAGGCGGGCAGGGGCAGGCCTTCGCCATGGGGCAGGATGGTGAGCGGTATCGAAATCATGCGTGTCCTGCAAAATGCGCGGCGATGCGGGCGGCGAGCGTGGCGGCGACGTCGTTCTTGGCCTGTCGGCCCCAATCCTCGTTGCCCGTCGCCGTGATCAGATGAACATGGTTTGAATCGCTGCCAAACACGCCTTCGGAGACATCGTTGGCGACGATCCAATCTGCACCCTTGCGCGTTCGCTTGGTGGCAGCGTGGGGGATGAGATCATGGGTTTCAGCGGCAAAGCCCACCACCAGCGCCGGGCGCTGGGCATGGTGGCCGATGCCGGCAAGGATATCAGGGTTTTCGGTCAGCACCAGCGGCGCAGGGGCGCTGC
>JAIXQM010000071.1 GCA_027485735.1 Sphingomonadales bacterium
GGCAGGTGATGGGCGACATCCAGCCGCTTGAGTTCGGCGATGTCGTAATTGCGGGTCATGGCGTCGTCTCCGGGTGCTGGCCGCGCAGGGCGCGCCCAAGAATATGAAAGAAGGTGGCGGCATCAGCATCGCTGTCGGCCGTCCATTCGGGATGCCATTGCACGGCCAGCACGGGCGCAGCGCCGATGCGGGCGGACACCGCCTCCACCATGCCGTCGGGTGCCACTGCCTCGACGGCAAGGCCATCACCCAGCCGGGCAAGGCCCTGATAATGCACGCTGTTGACATGCAGCGCCATCCGCCCGTGCGCGCGCGCCAGCAGGCCGCCGGGGGTGAGCGCCACATCATGGCGATGATCGAACATCTCCATGAAACCCACATCATCGGGCGCGTGGTGATCCCGCACCTCACGGGTCAGCGTGCCGCCCAGCGCGACATTGATTTCCTGCAGCCCGCGGCAGATGCC
This sequence comes from Sphingomonadales bacterium, assembly GCA_027485735.1. Taxonomy (GTDB): domain Bacteria; phylum Pseudomonadota; class Alphaproteobacteria; order Sphingomonadales; family Sphingomonadaceae; genus Sandarakinorhabdus. The sequence goes on from JAIXQM010000071.1 coordinate 467, forward strand.
GAACAGCGGCTTGCCCCGCGCCAGCACGGCCTTCACCAGCGCCGCCATCATCGCATCACGGCCGGGATCGAACGGCGGATCGCCCACTTCAGGCTCACCGTAGAAGGAAGGCTGCAGGTTGGACGGACTGCCGGTGAGCAAGATGCCATCCAGCCTGTCGATCACCTCTTCGGCGCTCATCAGATCAGGCAGCGCCGGCACCAGCAACGCGGCGCAATCGGCATGGCGCATGGCCGCCGTCACATAACGGTTCATCACCGCCTGCGCCGGCTCCACGCCCACCTGCCGCGTGCAGCAGATGATGCCGAGCACTGGCCTCATGACAGCAGCACCGCCGGCGAACAGGCATGCCAGGCCAACCAGACCTGTTCGCCCAACGCGAAATCCTCCTGATCCCAGCGCGTCAGGTTGGAACGCAGCGCCTTCAGTTTCTGGCCATCAGGCAGCGTCACTTCATACAGGCTTTCGCTGCCCAGATAGGCGACATGGGTGATGGTGCCAGCCACGGCATTGCGCCCCTGCGGCGCATCACCCAGGGCCGGCGGCGCTTCCGCCCATTTGTGCAGCTCGATCTTTTCCGGCCGCAGCGCCAGCCACAGCGTGGTGCCGGCAGCACCCGTCACACCATGATCGAGGAAAACCGGCAGATCGATGCCCGCCACCGCCACTTCGGCATGGTCAGGCTCATCCACCACCAGTGCGCCTTCCAGCATGTTCACCGAACCGATGAAATCGGCGACGAAACGGCTGGCGGGGAATTCATACAGGTCAGACGGGCTGGCCACCTGCTGCAACAGACCACGGTTCATCACGGCGCAGCGATCGGCCAGCGCCAGCGCTTCGTCCTGATCATGGGTCACCATCACGAAGGTGATGCCCACCTGCGCCTGCAACTGGCAAAGCTCGGTGCGCATCGCCTCGCGCAGTTTCGCATCCAGCGCCGACAATGGCTCATCCAGCAGCAGCACGCGCGGCCGTTTCACCAACGCACGCGCCAGCGCCACCCGCTGCCGCTGCCCGCCGGACAATTGATCCGGCCGCCGGCTGCCCAGCCCGTCAAGCTTGACCAACGCCAGCGCTTCTTCCACCCGCATCGTGCGCTCGCCGCTGGGCACGCCATCCACCTTCAGGCCATAACCCACATTGTCGGCCACGCTCATGTGCGGGAACACGGCATAATTCTGGAACACCATGTTGACCGGGCGCTTGTTGGGCCCAACCTGCGTCACGTCCTGCCCGTCGATCAGGATGCGGCCTTCCGATGGCACTTCGAACCCGGCCAGCATGCGCAACAAGGTGGTCTTGCCGCAGCCCGATGGCCCCAGCAGCGCGAAGAACTCGCCTTCGCGCACCTCAAGATTCACGTCGTCCACCGCCACCACCTTGCCATACCGCTTGGTGACGCCTTCGAAGCGGATGATGGGCGATCCGGAAGACATTCCTGGGCTCATGCGGCCTGCTTGGCGATATCCGCCCCCTGCAACCACAGCGCCAGCGCGGTAAGGCCGGCGGTGAGCAGGATGAGCAGGGTGGAGGCGGCATTGACCGCCGGAGTGACCGAGAAACGCACCATCGAATAGACCTTGATCGGGAAGGTGATCGTGTCCGGCCCCGAAGTGAAAAAGGTGATGACGAAATCATCGAGGCTGAGCGTGAAGGCCAGCAACGCCCCGGCCACCAGCCCCGGCACCATGTGCGGCACCATGATATCGCGGAAGATCAGCCATTCGCCCGCCCCCAAATCGCGGGCGGCTTCGGCCAGGGCGCCATCGAAACTGGCCAGCCGCGCCCGCACCACCAGCGCCACGAAACTGAACGAGAAGGTGGCATGGGCGATGATGATGGCACCCAGATTCAACGGCCACGGCAGTTCGGTGGGCCACGGCACGATGGCGGTGAAGAACACCAGGAAAGCCACGCCCAGGCAGATTTCCGGCACCACGATCGGCAGGCCCAGCAGCGCCTCCAGCGGGGCCTTGCCGGCAAAGCGGAAGCGCCACAGCAGCAAGGCGGCCAGCGTGCCCAGGATCAGGCTGATGAGGGTGGAGGCGGCTGCAATCACCAGCGAATTGCCGAACGCCGCCACCAGTTCGCCATCGTCGAACAGCTCAGCATACCAGCGCAGCGAAAAGCCGCGCCACACGGTGATGCGCCGGCTGTCGTTGAAGGAAAACACCACCAGCGCCAGCAGCGGCAGATAGAGAAAGGCGCCGACCATCGCCAGCCACAGCCGCAATGGCCAGCGCGCCAGATAGTCGAGTGGGCCCTTCATCGCGCGCCCTCGCGTTCGGCGCTGCGGCGGCTGATGATGGCCTGCACCATCAGCGCCGCAAAGGTGAGATACATCAGCAGGAACGACAGCGCCGCACCGAACGGCCAATCATTGGCGGACCGGAACTGGCGCTCGATCACGTTGGCGATCATCTGGCTGTTGGTGCCGCCGAGCAGATCGGGCGTGAGATAGGCGCCCAGCGCCGGGATGAAGGTGATGATGATGCCCGAAACGATGCCGGGCAGCGCCAGCGGCACCACCACGCGCCACAAGGTGGCGAGATGGCCGGCACCGAGATCAAGGCTGGCCTCGATCAACGAGCGATCCAGCCGATCGAGCGCGGCGTAGAGCGGCAGCACCATGAACGGCAGGTGCACGTAAACCAGGCCCACCACCACGGCGAAATTGTTGTTGATCAGCGGCAACGGCTCGAACGGCGGCAGGCCCGGTACGATGCCCCATAGTGCGCCCAGCCCGGCATTGATCAGCCCTTCGGTGCGCAATATCGCCATCAGCGCATAGGTGCGGATCAAGAGGTTCGTCCAGAACGGCAGCATGATCGCCACCAGCAGCAACAGCTTGGCGCGGCGCGAGGCAAAGGTGATGGCCAGCGCCACCGGCAGGCCCAGCACGAAGCACAGCACGGTGGTGAGCGCCGCAAAGCCCATGGATTTCAGCAGGATCGCCAGATAGAGCGGCTTCAGCGCGCGGGCATAATTGCCCCAGCTGCCGGTGATGGCGATATCCACGAGCGTGCGGTTCTCGCCGAAACTATACGTCCAGATCACCGCCAGCGGCGCCAGGAACAGCGCGAACAGCCACACCACCGGCGGCAGGCCCACCGCCGCAAACACGCCGGGCGCCTGGGAAGGCCGTTGCAGCATCATGCCGCCATCACCCGCGTGATCGCCTCTTCCACGGCGCGGATATGGCCGATGCCCTGGAAACGGCCATAGCCGCTCTTCGCCATGGCTGGGCCGGTGGGGAAGATCACCTGGTTGGTGCGGTATTCGGCCGGCATCAGCGCCAGCGCCGCCGCATTGGGCGTGGGGAAACGGATGGTGTTGGCGATATCGGCCCCCACCCGCGCATCCAGCAGATAATTGATGAAACGATGGGCATTGTCCGGCCGCGGCGCGCCGGTGGGCACGCACAGGCAATCCGAATTGATCAGCGTGCCTTCGCGCGGGATGACGAACGCCAGATCATCATCCTCGGCCATCACCTGCGCGATGTCGCCATTATATTCGACCACCAGATCAATCTCGCCGGACGCCAGCAGATCCTGGCCTTCATCATGGTGGAACAGCTTCACATGCGGTTTCTGGCGGATCAGCATCTGCGTCACCTGTTCCATGATCGCCGGGGTGACGGCGTTGACCGAATGGCCGAGATATTTCGCCCCCAGCCGGATCAGATCATCGCCTTCCGCCAGCAGGCCGATGCGGCCCGAAAAGCGATCTGAATCCAGCACCCATTTCCAGCTGTCGGGCACGCCATCAACGCGGGATTTGCGATAGCCGATGCCCAGCGCCAGCCAGGTGTAAGGCATCGACCAGCGCCGGCCCGGATCATAAGGCACATCAACGAACTCCGGCGCCAGATTGGCCCGGTTGGGAATGCGTGCGTGATCGAGCGGGCTGAGCATCCCCGAAATCTGCAGCCGGGTGACGAACTCGTTGGACGGCACGATCACGTCGAAACCCGGATTGCCAGCGCGCAGCCGGGCAAACAGCTCGTCGTTGTTGGCATAATGGCTCATGCGCACGTCGACGCCGGTGGCTTTCTGAAAATCAGTCAGCGTCGTCTCGCCGATATAGGTATCCCAATTGTAGAAGTTCAGCCGCTGCTCCTCGCCATTGGCCCCCTTGGGGAAGGCGCGCGAACAGCCGTCCAGCACCAGCGCCGCCGCCAGCCCACCAAAGCTGCGGCGGCTCAGATCAGGCCCAGAGTCAGGCATTCGCCAGCACCCAATCGTAATCGAGCGCCGGCACCACCGCCATGTACCGCTCCTGCTCGGTGCGCTTGACGCTGGCAAACATGGCAAGCGTGGCAGCACCCAGATATTCGGGCAGGATGCGCCCGGCTTCCAGCGCGCGCACGGCGGCAAACCAGTCACCCGGCAGCGCCGGCTGCGCCTCGGCCGCCGCATAGCCATCGCCGATCACGGGCGGGCCGGGATCGATCTGGTGTGTCAGGCCGTGATGCACGCCGGCCAGCAATGCGGCGAGCGCCAGATAGGGATTGGCGTCGGCCCCGGCGATGCGGTGTTCGATATGGCGGCTTTCATCGGGGCCGGCGGTGATGCGGAAGCTGGTGGTGCGATTGTCCATGCCCCAGCTCGCCGCCACGGGCGCGAAACTGCCGGCGCGGAAGCGGCGATAGCTGTTGGCGTTGGGCGCAAAGATCGCAAAGCTTTCCGCCAGCGCCGCCTTCAGCCCACCGATGGCATGCAGCAGCGGCGGGTTTGGGCTGCCGTGCGGACTGGCGAAGATATTGGCGCCGGCCGCATCATTAATGGACACATGCAGGTGCAGGCCATTGCCGGCGGCATCGGCAAACGGCTTGGCCATGAACGTCGCCAGCATGTCGTGGCGGCGGGCCACCTGCTTCACCAGCCGCTTGTAGAGCACCACATCATCCGCCACGCGCAACGGATCGGCGCGATATTTCAGGGTCAGCTCCATCTGCCCCGGCGCATATTCGGAAATGGCGGTCTCCAAAGGCAAGCCGGCGGCGTCGGCGGCCGCCCACAGATCGGCCAGGAACGGCCCGGCATCATCCAGTTCTTCCAGGCCATAGGTGCCGTGGGTAGCCGGCCGCGCCCCGCCAATCCGCGCCGGCTGCGGCGGCTGGCCATCAGCACGGTTGCGATCGACGAGATAGAATTCCAGCTCGCAGGCCACCACCGGGGTAAGGCCATCAGCTTGGCAACGCGCCACGACGCGGGCCAGCGCTGCCCGGCAGTCGATCTCGCACACGGTTCCATCCGCTTCGAACAGCGAGGTGATGACCGCAGCCCGGCCCGACCCGGTGGGCACCAGCGTGCCCGGCGCCGGCCGGGCAAAGCGATCGCTGTCGCCATTTTCCCACACCAGCCCGGTATCGAAACAATCCTGCCCCGTTACATCGGCGACCAGGATCGACACCGGCAACGGCCGCCCCGCGCCATAGAGCGCCGCCAGTTCATGCACCCGGATGCGCTTGCCGCGCGCCGTGCCCGACAGGCCGGTGAAGATGATATCGACAAACTGCGTATCAGGATGGGCCGCCAGAAAGTCCTGCGCCTCGGCCGGCGGCGCCACTGCGATCGTCATGTTCACTCCTGCCCGCCTGATCTTGCGCTACACTCGCAAAGCGCAGGCCTGCCAGCAACCCCCCGGCGGTGGCCATTTGGCCCATGCGCGCCAGTGGTTGATCGTCACGCATTCGTGAAAATTACCGTTCATTAACAACATTGATTGACTTGGCCGATAGCGGCGCGCAAGAATCGGGGAGTTTTCGGGGGAGAAAGGCGATGCGGCTGCGCCACCTGCTGGGGTTGGCTGCGCTGATTTTCGGTTTGGCGACCTCTGGCCAGGCGCAAACCCTGCGCCCGGCTGCCCACATGACCCCACGTGTGATCGTGCAGGCGGTGCGCGGCGGCATTGAAACCGCCGCCTGGTCGGTCGATGGCCGCACGATCTTCACGGCCATGGGCATCAGCCGCGAACTGCTGGTGTGGGATGTCGCCACCGGCCACATCATCGATCGCGTGATGCTGCCCCTGCAGGTGCGCAATGAAGCCGACGTGATGAAGATGCGCGCGATGACGCTGCTGCCCGATGGCCGCACACTGCGCCTTGATGCCGAGATCCTGGACAGCGCAGCGCCCAATATGCAGGGCGGGCGCACCTATTTCGTCGATGTGGTGACGCGGCGTGCCACCGTGGCCCCCACGCCGCCACGATTGCCGCCGCTGCCCGCCGATACGGATTTCCGCACCTGGACGCAGCGCTGGATGGGGGCGCTGGAAGCCATTTACGAAGGCGGCACCGACATGAGCGAGGCCGAGGCCAATGGCCTGCTGCCGCGGCTGCCGGCCTCCCCTGATGGCGCCTGGCAGATCGTGCGCGCCGGTTCCGGCATCGGGGTGCGCGGCCGCGACGGCAAGACGCGCGAACTGGAGACCAGCGACGATTTCCAGAATCTCGATCATGCCGCCCTGTCTCCCGACGGCCAGACAGTGGCGCTGCTGCATCCCGATGAGGACGACAAGGGCAAGCCGATCATCAACATCGATCTGCTCGATCTGGCCGACGGCGGCCTGGGCGACCAGATCACGCTGCCCGGCAGCTATGATCGCCTGCACTGGCTGAACCTGCGCGAACTGCTGGCGCTGCCGTTCGACGACAGTGACGATCCGCTGGACGATGCGGCGGCAGGCGTGCCGTCGGATGTGCTCAGGGTTGATGTGGCCAGCGGCGAAACACGCGGCCGTTATCCGGCGCGCTGTTTCGTCACCAGCCTGGCCGATGGCACGCTGATCGGTGCCGGCCTCGCCAACTGCCGTTCCGGGGTGCCCGATGATCGCGCGCTGCAGCGGCTGGAGGGCGGCCGCTGGGTCAAGCTGACCGACCATGAAATGCCAAAGGGCGCCCATATCAGGCTGATTGCCGCCAGCCGGCGCGGCGGGCAACTGGCGGTGGTGACACGGCTGGCCGATGGCACGCACGAGATCGTTGTTGTCGATCCCGCCACCGGCGCGCCGCAGCATGCGATCACCTACGACGACAAGGACGCTGTCTTCATGACGGCGGAATTTTCGAATGACGGGAAGATCTTGTGGCTGGCCGGCGGCGGCGCGGTGATCGAATGGACCCCGGCCGCCCCCGACAAGCCCGATGGATCACCGGCCACGCGGGTGTTCGAGGTGGGCGTGACGGCCCCCACCAGCCTGGTGGAACGGCGCGGCGAACTGATGGTGCTGGGGCCACTGGACGACCGGATCTTCAGCATCGATCTGGCCAGCGGCACGGCCCGGCCTCTGGCAGAGTTCATGGGGGCGCTGGCGGGCGGCACACTGGGCAACCGGCCGATCCGCTGGGCCGTGTCCATCGGCGGGGACATGACGCTCTGGCAGGCGCAAACCGGCCAGACGCTGCTCACCACCTCGCTGCTGCCGGAAGGCGATTATGTCACCTCCACGCCGGAGGGCCGCTACGACACCAACATGGACGCCGACGATGCCAGTTTCCGCTGGTTCGTGCCCGATGAACCCTATCAGAGCCTTAGCCCCCAAACCTTCATGCGCGATTATTTCACGCCGCGCCTGCACCGCAAATTGGTGGACTGCGCCACCGCCAATAATTGTGCCGAAGTGCTGAAACCGCTGCCATCAATCGCCGGGCTGAACCGGCTGCAACCGGTGGTGACGATTACCGGCGTCGAGATGGACCCCAAGGACGCCGGTGATGCCTGGGTGAACCTCGAGATTGACGAAGCGGTGAACGCGCGCAACGGCCGGCGTTCCGGCCTCTATGGCCTCAAGCTGCTGATGAACGGCCGGGAGGTAACGCGCGATCCTGATGATCCCAATGCGCCGCTGCCGCGCACGCTGGCAGAATGGCGCAAGGTAAACCGCACCGAGACCGACAACGGCCATTACAACTACCAGCTGCGGGTAACGATCCCCAGCGACGGCAAGGAGCTGGAATTTTCCGCCTATGCCTTCAACGAGGATCGGGTGAAGAGCGAAAGCGCCTTCTTCAGCTGGAAGCCGCCGCGCCAGAAGCCGCGCCAGCGCCGGGCCTTCGTGCTGACCATCGGCGTGGATGCCTATGCCGAAAAGCGGCTGGACCTGAATTTCGCGGTGGCCGATGCCCGGCTGATCGGTGAACGACTGACCGCCATTCCCGGTTACGAGATGCGCCGCGCCAGCCTGACGACCAGCGCCACTCGCGCCGTTACCAGCGAGCATATCCAGAACGCTCTGTCGTTGCTGGGCGGCCTGCAGGTGGAAGCGGCCCGCGAGATGCTCACCGCGGCCGGCCATGATGTTGCCCAACTTGAGGAAGCCACGCCCGATGATGTCGTCATCATCAGCTTTTCCGGCCACGGCTTTGCCGACACGAGCGGCAATTTTGCCCTGCTGCCCTCCGATGCCCGCTGGCCGCTGAACAGCACCGGCCCGGCGCTGGACACCACGGTGACCGCGGATGATCTCACCTTGTGGCTGCGCTATATCAATGCCGGCGATATCGCCTTCATCATCGATGCCTGCCATTCGGGCGCCGCAGTCGACACGCCGGATTTCAAGCCCGGCCCGATGGGCGATCCCGGCCTTGGCCAACTCGCCTTCGACAAATTGATCCGCATCCTCGCCGCCACCCAGGCGGATGACGTGGCGCTGGAAAGCGCCAATCTGCGCCAGGGCCTGCTCACCGCGAGCCTGAGCGAGGGCCTTGAACCCGGCACCGGCAATTTGCGCGCCGACGAGAATGAAGATGGCGCGGTCGGCCTGGATGAATGGCTGCGCTATGCCGTCGATCGCCTGCCCTCATTGAGCGAGGAAGCCCGGCGCGGCGGCACCGCAATGGCGGCGCGCGGCGTGCGCCTGGTGATGCGCACCCCCGCCGCCCCGCCGCGTGTGCAGGAACCCAGCCTGTTCGATTTCAGCACGGAGGATTCACCTGTGGTGGTGAAGAAACGGTTATGATGCTGCGGTTGATCCTTGCAATGCTGCTGGCACTGGCCAGCCCGGCGACCGCCCAAATGGCGGCGGCGCCCGTGATCCCAAAGATTGTCGTGCAGGCCGCGCCTACTATGGGGATCGACGTGGCCGCCTGGTCGGCCGATAGCCAGTTTGTCGTGACCGCGTCCGGCCTGAGCCGCGACTTGTGGGTGTGGGACGTGGCCCGCCAGGTGATCGTTGATCGTCTGCGCCTGCCCGCGGATCCCGATACGCCGGCCGAATTCTTGGGGCTAAGGGCCATGCGGCTGGAGGCCGATGGCCGCACGCTGCATATCGAGGGCGAGATTATTGATTCCAGGAGCGCCGATGGACGCCGAGGCCGGGCCTATACCGTGGACATCATCACCCGCCGCATACAGCTGTTGCCACCGCCCGCGCTGGCGCCGCTGGCCGCCGGCGAGACCCGCCAGCGCCGCGTGAAGCAATGGACGGAAGCACTTGGTGCCATTTATGAAGACAGTACCACGATGACCAAAGCCGCAGCGAATGCCCTGTTGCCGGCGCTGCCGACATCACCCGATGGCCGCTGGCAGATGGTGCGTTCGGCACCCGGCTTTGCCCTGCGTGACCGCGACAGGAGTCTGCGCCCATTCACGATGAAGCAGAAAGTACCCACTGTAGACAATGCCGCCCTGTCGCCCGACGGGCGCACGCTTGGGATCGTGCACGGGTTCGGCGCCCCCCCGAACACGACAATGGTGGACATCTATGATGTGCTGTCGGGGCGGCTGCAACGGCAGCTCCAACTGCCCGGCATCCTCCACAGGCTGCAATGGACCACCGAAAGCCGCTTTCTGCTGCATTCCGAAATTGACATGGCTGATCCGCGCACCAATGCCAGCGGCGGCGAGCCCTCTGCGATGCTGATAGTCGATGCCGGCAGCGGACAGGTGCTGGAACGGCTGCCGCCCCGCTGCTTCGTGCGGCTGCTGCGCGATGGCAGCCTGATCGGGGCCGGATTGGCCAACTGTCGAAAGCGGGTTGGCAATGATCGCGCGCTGGTCCGGCTGGTGAAAGGCAAGTGGACGCCGCTGCCATCGGTCACAATTCCGAACGGCATGCTTGTCCGCGATCTCGCGCCCAGCCCACTTGGCGACCGGTTTGCGCTGTTGCTGCGCTATCCCGATAACGGTCACCAGATCGGCGTGATCGACATCGCCAGCGGCCGATTCACGGGCTTCCCCGTCGACAAGTCGTCAGATATCCTCAGGCTTGGCTTTTCCGGCAATGGCCAACGGGTCTGGATTGCCGGTCAGGCGGGCGTGGCGGATTGGCTGCCCGATGCACCGGCACAAACCGAGAAGGACAGCAAGCCTGTCATCCGCGATTTTGAAGTGCCCATGGCTTTCCCATCGACCTTTGCCGATGACGGCCGCCAGTTGCTGGCCAGCGGTTGGCTGGAAGAGCGGATCGTGCGGGTTGATATCGCCACCGGCAAGCCGCTGCCACCGCTGGACTTTACCGGTGCGACGGCATTGGGTTTCATGCCGGGCAAGCCGCTGATCTGGGCGGTATCGATGAGTGCCGGCCTTCGGATGTGGGACAGCCGCAGCGGCGCGGTGGTGTTGACGACCAATTTCCTGGACGGCGGGGGCTTCGTCACGGTGGCCAGCGATGGCCGGTATGACACCAATCTCGGCCCGGACAGCGCGGCATTCCGCTGGTTCATGCCCGATGCTCCCTTCCAGTCGCTGGCACCGCAGACCTTCATGCGCGATTATTACGAGCCGAAACTCGTCACCAAGCTGATGGACTGCACCGCCGCCAACAGTTGCGCGCGGGTGCTGAAACCGGTGCCGCCGGTGGCCGGGCTCAACCGGCTGCTGCCCGACGTACGCATCACCGATATCAGGCCCGCCGACACGCCGGGGCAAGTGGTGGTGCGGGTGGAGGCCCGCGAAACCCGCGACGCGCAAAGCGGCCGGCGATCGGGCCTGTTCAACGTCAAGCTGCTGCTGGGCAATCGCCAGATCGATCAGCAACCACCGCATTTCCAGCAACAGCCCAGCCCGACGCTGGCGCAATGGCGGGAACTGAACCAGATGGAAGGCGTGAATGCCGCCGGCTTGTGGTCCAGCGAATTCCAGGTGTCAGTACCAACGCACCACGACGGCAAGCCGATGGAATTTGCCGCCTATGCCTTCAACAGCGACCGCGTAAAGAGCGACACCGCGCGGCGCAGTTGGGACCCGCCGGCCACATCTGCGCCAAAACGGCCACGCCGCGCCTGGGTGCTGACCATCGGGGTGGATGACTATGTCGAACCCCGGCTCAAGCTGAATTTTGCCGTGGCCGATGCGCGGGTGATTGCGGAACGGCTTGCCGCCATCCCCGGCTATGAAATGCGGCACATCAACCTGACCAGTGCCCCTGCTGCCGACGGCCGGCCCGCGCGGCAGGTGACGCGCGCCGATGTGATGGGCGTGCTCAGCTTCCTGGCGGGCTTTCCACCAGAAATGAACCAGATGATCCGGCTGGAGGATGTGCACAAGGTGCGCAATCTGGCGGAAACCTCGCCGGATGATATCGTCATCATCAGCTTTTCCGGGCACGGCTTTGCCACCGCTTCGGGCCAGTTTGCGCTGCTCCCGTCCAATGCACGCTGGCCGGCCACAGCGCTCGCGCCGGAAACAAGATCGGTGATCACGGCAGAGGATATCACCATCCAGCTGGGCTTCATGAAGGCCGCCGAAATCGCCTTCATCATCGATGCCTGCCATAGCGGCGCCGCGGTGAACACGCCGGATTTCAAGCCTGGCCCGATGGGCGATGCCAGCCTCGGCCAACTGTCGTTCGACAAGGGGCTGCGCATCCTGGCCGCAACGCAGGCCGATGATGTGGCGCTGGAAAATGCCGCGCTCAAACAGGGCTTCCTCACTGCGGCGCTTGGCGAGGGCCTCAGCGATACCGGCGGCCCGGCCGATCTGAACAACGACGGACGCATCGTGCTGGATGAATGGCTGCGCTATGCCGTGGCACGGCTGCCCTCTCTCCACGAGGATTTGGCGCGCGGTGGCGGCACGATGGCGGCGCGCGGCGTGCGGCTGGTGATGCGCACGCCCACGGCGCCGCCCAAGGTTCAGGAACCCAGCCTGTTCGATTTCAATTCGGCACCATCACCGGTGTTGCTGCGCGGGAGAGCGACACAATGAAGACGCTGATGCTGGCCACTGCCCTGCTGTTCGGCAGCGCCGCGCAGGCCGAGGTGCGAGCCGTGTTCGTGGGCATCGACAAATATGCCTATGGCGCCGTGCAGCCGCCTGCCTTGCGCTTTGCCGATCTGTCGGGCGCGGTGGGCGATACGCGCCGGATCAGGGAGGCACTGGCGCGCAGCCATAGGCTGGCCGTGGGCACCATGCCGGAAGGCGACAATTGCAAGACCCAAGGCCCGGCCGCGCTGACGCTGATCAACGCGTGCGCCACCAAGGCCGCCATTCTGGCCGCTTGGGAGCAGCAGCTTGGCGCCAGCAAGGCGGGGGATACGCTGCTGCTCTATTTTGCCGGGCACGGTTCGCGCTTCATCAATGAAGATGGCAGCCAGGCCAGCGGCTTCAACAGCACGTTGATGCCTCATGATGCACGGCGGCCGCAGGCGACGGCGGTGACTGATATCCTTGATGCGGAAACGCGGAATTTCATCAATCTGGCGACATCCAGGGGCGTGAACGTGGTCACCTGGTTCGACAGTTGCAACAGCGGCACCGCCAGCCGCGATGGCAACAGCGCCAGTCGCGCTGCGCCGCCGCTGCCCGTTGCCTATCCCGTTCAAAAAGCCAGAGATCCAAGCGTGTATGGCAATCTGGGCGCCTATCGCGTGCACATGGGCGGCGCGGCCGATGGCCAGGATGCCACTGAAGTCGGCCAGGTCGGCGCCCGCGCCGGCCGCTTCACCACGGCGTTGGCCAAGGCCCTGACCGACACCCCGAATGCCAGCTTTGCCGATCTCGCCACGCGGGTTGGGGGGGAAGTGACGCGCGATTCCGGCGGCCGCCAGGTGCCACATGCCGAAGGCGCCCTGCGCGCCACGCTGGGCGGCCCCGAAGTGAAGGCAGCGACCTTTGATGTGGTGGTGGATGGCAGCCGGCTGGTGATGGCCGGCGGCCGATTGACCGGGGTCACGAAGGGATCGCGCTTTGCGCTGTTCACCACCACCGGCGAAGCGCTGGGCGGGGGCAGCGGCCTGAAGGCGCGGGTGGTGCAGGTTGGCCTTGGCGATGCGGTGCTGGAACTTGATGCCCCGCTGCCACCCGGTTGGCCGGCGGTGCTGGTGGCGCGTGAGCTCCGCCATGTCTTCGAAGGGCCGAAACTGCCGCTGGCCGTTGCTGATCCGGCGGCATTGGCGATTGTGAAGCGGCTGGACTTTGTCGCCGTTGATCCCGCCGGGCGCTTCCGGCTGCAACCGGCGGGTGGCGGCCTGCAGCTTTCGGGGCCAACGGGGATTCTGGCGCCGCTGCCGCCTGCCGGCGATCCGATGTTCGGCGTCAGGCTGGCATCGGCGCTGGAGAAAGTGGCACGATACGAACAATGGCAAGCCCAGATCAGCCCACGCCCCGGCGTGATCCTGTGCGTCCGCAGCCAGGCCGACGCCGCCGGCGACACCGATGCCGCCTGGTGCAAGAGTGATCCGCCGGCGGCGCTGGAACTGGCCACGACCAGCCAGATCAAGGTTTCGGTGGTCAACACCAGCCCGGCGCCGCGCCATATCTATGTGCTGGCGATTGGCGACAAATACAGCGTGACACTGGTATTGCCCGGGTTCGGCGCCCGCGAAAAGGCGATCCCGCAAGGTGGGACCAATGCCATACCGGACGAACAATCACTGACGCCGGACGGACCGGGCAATTTGCGCTTCGTGGCGCTTTCCAGCGACCGTCCCTTGAATGCCAGCGCGCTGGAACAGACAGATACGGATCAGATCGACAGCCATGCCTGCCTCAGCGCGGTGGCCGGCGCCTTTTGCCGCAGCGCTGATCAAGCCCGCAGTGGTGGCGGGAGCCAGGTCGGTGAATGGTCGATCGCGGTGGTTGATGCACAGGTGAAGCCATGAAGAAGAGCCTGCTGCTGCTGGGGGCCGGCCTGTTGATCGCCGCCCAACCTGCACCGGAACCCGCGCCAAACCCTGGAACGGCCGCCGAAACGCCGCCCGCGCCTGAAGACGAAGGCTCCCGCGTGGTGCGCGGCACGCCGGCGCCGCCGGGCAGTTCGCCGTGGCAGATCCAGGTCTATTTCAAGGTGCCGATGACCAAAAAGGAAATCGCGGCCGCCATCCGCAGCGCCGCCAGCGAACCCGAACGGCAAGCCCTGCGCACAATGGAGGGGTGGGAACGCGATCATCTGTGCGGCGGCGCCCTGATCGACAAGGAATGGGCCCTGAGCGCCGCCCATTGTTTCGTTGCCGAGAAGGAGGTGCTGGTGAAACTGCCCAACCTGGGGGTGCGGCTGGGCAATATCGATCTGAAGGCGGCCACGCCCAAGCGGATTGATCGCATCATCGTGCACGGCGATTACCGGCGCTTTGGCGACAAGCAGCACGATATCGCGCTGCTGCATCTGGCGGACGAACCAGAGACAAAACCGGAGATCGCCGCCGCTGCCACCCCCGTCCGCCTGATCGGCGAACGCATGCGCGCGCTTGAGCCCGGCGATGATCTGAAGGTGACAGGCTGGGGCCATGTGTCCGAACGCAAGGCCGGCGCGACACGTTCGGTGAACGGCGACGCGATGCGATCATCGCAGGTGCTGCTGGAAGGCCAGCTTGAACTGCTGGAGGAATCCGAATGTGCGAAGGTGCCGGACTATCAGAAGACGCTCAATCCCGGCGTGCTCTGCGTGGGCGCCCGCACCAGCGCCCAGCAGGACAGCTGCCAGGGCGACAGCGGCGGGCCGCTCACCCGCCAGCGCGTGTTGGTCGGGCTGGTTTCCACTGGTGTTGGCTGCGGCCGCAAGGGCGTTCCGGCGCTCTACACCAATGTGGCCTATTATGCCGACTGGATCGCGGCCGTGCAGCAGGAGGTGAAGACCAACGGCGTCACGCGTTGTGTGGTGGCACAATCCGGCCCGCGCAAACTGGCCTGTTCGGCGAAACTCAATCCGCCCCAAACAAATCGCGGGTGAACAATTTGTCGGCCACGTCGGCCAGGTCGTCGCTCATCCGGTTGGCCAGGATCACGTCGGCCTCCGCCTTGAAAGCATCAAGATCGCGCACCACGCGTGATCCGAAGAACTGATCGTCGGCCAGCGCCGGTTCGTAAAGGATCACCGGGATGCCGCGCGCCTTGATGCGCTTCATGATGCCCTGGATCGAGCTTTGGCGGAAATTGTCGCTGTTGGCCTTCATCACCAGCCGGTAGACGCCCACCGTACGCGGCTTGCGATCGAAGATGCGCTGCGCCAGGAAATCCTTGCGGGTGCGGTTGGCATCCACGATGGCGGCGATCAGATTCTGCGGCACCGCGCCATAATTGGCCAGCAACTGCTTGGTATCCTTGGGCAGGCAATAGCCGCCATAACCAAATGATGGGTTGTTGTAATGCAGCCCGATGCGCGGATCGAGGCCGATGCCTTCGATGATCTGGCGCGTGTCCATGCCGGCGGCCATGGCATAGCTGTCCAGTTCGTTGAAGAAGGCGACGCGCATGGCGAGATAGGTGTTGGCAAACAGCTTGATGGCTTCGGCCTCGGCCGGATCGGTGAGCAGCACCGCCACGTCCTTCTTGGCCGCGCCTTCCAGCATCAGATCGGCAAACATCCGCCCGCGCGGGCCGGGTTCGCCCACGATGATGCGCGACGGGTAGAGATTGTCGTTCAGCGCCCGGCCTTCGCGCAGGAATTCCGGCGAGAAAAATACATTGTCGCTGCCCAGATCACGGCGCAGCCGGGCGATGAAGCCCACCGGTATCGTGGATTTGACCACGACCGAGGCCGCGGGATTGGCCGCCAGCACGGCACGCGCCACATTTTCCACCGACGACGTGTCGAAATGATTGGTATGGGGATCATAATCGGTCGGGGTCGCAATCACCACCAGTTCGGCATCGCGGGCCGCAGCAGCCAGATCGGTCGTCGCCGTCAACTGCAGCGGCTTGTGGGCGAGGAAATCCTCCAGCTCGGCATCGACGATCGGGCTTTGGCGGCTGTTGACCAGATCAACCCGCGCCGCGCTCACGTCCACCGCCGTCACGTCATGGTTCTGCGCCAGCAGCACGGCGTTCGACAAGCCGACATAGCCCAGACCGACAACGGCAATCTTCATGATCTACTCCACTGCACCGGCAGTAATACGCCGTCTATCTGGCGTGTTGCGCGCGGCCTTGCAATGGCGGTTCGCGTCTCAATCGTCGCCGGGCGGCTGGTGCAACCAAGCGGCATGTTTGGGTGCCTGCTTTGTTTCGCGCCATTCGGCCAGCATCGCCGGGGCAACTGCCTTCAGTTCGGCATATTGTTCCGCGGTACCGATGTTGCAGGCCAGTTCAAGGCGATGCCCGTTCGGATCGAAGAAATAGATCGATTTGAAGATGCCGTGCCAGGTTGGCCCCAGAACATCGATGCCCTGCCCCTCCAGATGCGCCTTGGCACTGAGCAGTTCGGCCTCATTCTCCACTTCGAATGCGATGTGCTGCACCCAGGCCGGCGTGTTGGGGTCCTTGCCCATCTCCGGCTGGTTCGGCAGCTCGAAAAAGGCCAGCACATTGCCGCCGCCGCAATCGAGGAAGACATGCATATAGGGGTCGTACGCCCCGGTGGACGGCACATGGTCCTCGGCAAAGGCCGTGGTGTAAGTCATGCCCAGCGTCTTTTCATACCAGGCCACGGTTTCGGCCGCATCGCGGCAGCGATAGGCGACATGGTGGATGCGCTTGAGGTTCGGAGTCATTGCGCCGGCTCCTCCACGTTCAGCACGCCGCGCCGCACCTGGTCGCGCTCCATGCTTTCAAACAGCGCTTTGAAATTGCCTTCGCCAAAGCCTTCGTCACCCTTGCGCTGGATGAATTCGAAGAACACCGGGCCCACCATCGTTTCGGAAAAGATCTGGAGCAGCAGGCGTTTGGTGCCATCCGTGGTGCCATCCAGCAGGATGCCGCGCTGCTGCAGGGCTTCCACCGGCTCACCATGGCCAGGCAGCCGCTCGGCCAGCATCTCGTAATAGGTGGCGGGCGGCGGCGTCATAAATGGCGTGCCGATGGCTTTGAGCCGATCCCACACGCCGAGCAGATCATCACAGGCAAAGGCGATATGCTGAATGCCTTCACCGTTGTAGGCGCGCAAAAACTCCTCGATCTGGCCGCCACCGCCCCTGCCCTCTTCATTCAGCGGAATGCGGATCTTGCCATCCGGCGCCGTCATCGCCTTGCTGGTCAGGCCGGTGTATTCGCCCTTGATGTCGAACCAGCGGATTTCGCGAAAACCGGCGATGCGCTCATAGAACGCCGCCCAGTGCGCCATGCGGCCGCCATAGACATTGTGGGTGAGGTGATCGATGACCTGGAGCCCGGCGCCTTGCGGGTTGCGTTCCACGCCGTCTTCATACACGAAATCAATGTCATAGATGCTCAGATCATCGCCATAGCGATCAATCAGATAGATAATCGACCCGCCGATGCCGCGAAAACCCGGCAGGCGCAATTCCATCGGCCCAGTGCGGCTTTCCACCGGCTCGGCGCCGCGCTCCAGCGCCTCGGCATAGGCCTTGGCCGCATCCTTCACCCGCCACGCCATGCCGCAGGCCGATGCGCCATGTTCGGCGGCGAAATACCAGGCCGGGCTGTGCTTCTCATAATTGGCGATCAGGTTGATGCCGCCCTGCCGCCACAGCTGCACATCCTTGGAACGGTGGTGCGCGACCTGGGCAAAGCCCATGGCGGCAAACACCGGTTCCAGCACGCCCTTGGTGGGCGCGCAGAATTCGATGAATTCAAAGCCATCAAGGCCCAGCGGATTGTCTTGACTGTAGGCCATGTCGGATGCTCCCGCACGAAGATGGCGTGATGATAGCGGATCTCGCCCTCATTGTCCGTGCAAGTTGCCGGGCTGGGGTGCCATCAATCGCACAGTCCGTGCTCGATAAGGCAAATTCACGCAACAGCCGTGCAGATCACACCGGAACGGTGAAATGCTTCCCGGCAAACACCGCCTGCCAGCTTTCGATTTCCGATACCACCACGTCATCGGCGGCATGGGCCAGATCAGACAAGGCGCCATAATCCAGTGCATGATCGGGCGCGGCGCGCAGCAGGCAGGCCCGCCGATGCACCCCGCCCAGTTTTTCGGCGGAAATCCGGCTGATCGCAGCAAAGCGATCGAAATCACCGAAATAACGGATGCCCGCCACCGCGCCGCCCACCGTGGGGAACATCACGCCCAGAAACGTGAACAGCTTGGCGGTCTTTTCTGCCAGCACCGCCGGCACCACGCTCAGCGCGCCGCCGGCCCACATCAGCAGCCAGAAAGCCACGGCCACCACGGCGAGCTGAAAGGCGACGATCGACACCCGGTCCAGCCGGTGATGCACCGTGTCCAGCCGCCTGGCCTTACTGCGGTGATAATCGCGCTGGCCAGCCAGGTGCGGAATCAGCAGGCCATCAAGCACGGCGCGCAGCCAGGCCTGGCCGATGGTGGCCGGCGGCAAGCCCACGTCGCGCAGGGCATGGCGGGCATGATATTCCGGCCAGCCGGCGCGCTCGCCCGGCCCGCCAACGGGCCCGCCGCCACTTCCGCCCTTGGGCCAGCGCCCCGGCGGTCGCGACACGCCCAGCGCCAGCAGGAACGGTGCGTGGCGCAGATATTCCGCCGCGCGCCGGGTTTCGAACCAGTGATCATGCCATTGATCGCGCTTGGCCATTGCCGTTGTCAGCACGATCGCGCCCAGCAGCAGGAATTCCACCAGCGCAAACAGATGTTTCCATTCCGGCCCGGCCGTGGGCAGATAGGCCATGCCGGCCATGACCGCGAGGCCCGACATCATGAAATTGGCGACCATGCCGCCGCGATATTGATCGGAAAAGCGCGTGGAAATGCCATCGGCCCAGGCAAAGCGTTGCAGCACGGCGCGGCCGATGGCGCGCGGCCAGGCCGGATCGGCTCCGGGCAGGCTGGTGAGCGCCTGCAGCACCGGGGCGCCGCTGCCACTGGCGATGGCTTCGGGGGTTTCGTGCACCATCTTCAGCGATCGCCACAGCCGGCCGCCGCCGCCAAACAGTGCTTCCACCCGGCGATAGGCATGAAACAGCGGGCTGCTGGTCGCCCGCCACGCCGAAGGGGCGAGCGCCAGCGGGGCTGCGCCTTCATCGGCCGGGTGCAGCGCCGCGGCAATCGCCGCCAGCAATTGGGCGTTACGGTCATCCGGATCGGGCGGCTGATCCACCGGCTGGTCCAGCGCTTCCAGATCAGACACCAGCCGCCACTGTTCGGGATGGCGGGCATCGATCAGCACCACGCTGGCGCCAGCAACCAGCGCGCTGGCCAGCGTGTGGCCGGTGCCGCCCACCGCATCGCGGCTGGCGCCATCCCACACTGCAATCATCAGATCGGATTGTTCGATCATCACCCGCCCGGCCAGCGCCACCCGGCGCGACGCGGCGCTGGCATAACGCTGGGCCGCCGCAACATCGGTGGGGGCATCGACCATCGCCAGATACAGCGCCGCAATGGCCACATCGGCATCGGCCAGTTCGAACACGCGCGCCTGTGCCGCCAGCGCCGCGATGGCACCCGCCCGCGTGGCAGTTTCGGCGGCGCGGGCCGGTTTGCCAGCCAACAGCAGCCTTGCATCGGCCGGGCTGGCGGGATGGGCATTGATGGCCTGATTGAGCGCGCGCCCGAACGGCAGCGGCGCCACCAGTTCCCAGCCCCGGCTCAACGCGCCATGGGCCGCCAGTTGATCGGTGCCATCGGCCAGAAGGCTGTGCAGCCGCACCTGCACCGGGCCGGCGCCGGAGCCTGTTGCAGCGGCAATGGCGGTGAAGATCTGCGCCATCACCGCGGCGATGCGGTCTTCATGGGCAACGAAATCACTGTTGTTGGCGCGGTGGCCCGTTACCCCCAACGACAGGATCGGCACCGGCAGCGGCGGCACGACAAGGGGGGACGGTTCGGGCATCGCCGGCAAATTCCCCTGCTTCGCCGCCAAAGACAACCGGCAAAATGCGAACGCGACATTATTTGGCTTTCGCAATGCCGAAAAAATCCGGCAATAAGAACAGGCCATGGGGCGTAAAGGGTCGGAATACATGAGCGGCGCGGGCGAAGAACAGGGCAAGGGAGGCGCGCCGGCCGATGCTGCGCCGCGCCTGCAACTGTTCTTCAGCTATTCACGCACCGATCAGAAACAGGCGATGCCGCTCATCCGCGCACTGGAACAACAGGGCTTTGCCGTGTGGTGGGATGGCCTGCTGGAAGGCGGGGACAATTTCCTGCCCACCACCGAGGCCGCGCTGCACAAGGCCGACGCCGTTGTGGTGCTGTGGAGCAAGACCTCGATCGACAGCCACTGGGTGCGCGACGAGGCCACCGTGGGCCGGGATCGGCGAAGACTGGTGCCGCTGTCGATGGATGGCAGCCTGCCGCCGTTGGGCTTCCGCCAGTTCCAGGTGATCGAAGTGACCAGGTGGAACGGCAAGGCCACTGCACCCGAACTCAAGCGCATCGCCAGCGCGATTGCAGCTGTTTCCAACGCGCCAGCCGCCGGCAGCGCGCCGGCACAGATCGGCAACGCGCCGGCACAGATCGGCCACGGCCCGGCACAGGCCGGCAGCACAAATCGTCGTAACCTGTTGATTGCAATGGGACTGCTTGCC
Organism: Sphingomonadales bacterium; assembly: GCA_027485735.1. GTDB lineage: Bacteria > Pseudomonadota > Alphaproteobacteria > Sphingomonadales > Sphingomonadaceae > Sandarakinorhabdus. Next base: position 21,264 of record JAIXQM010000071.1, read on the forward strand.
GGTGCCGGTGGAATTGGGGCGTGGCGCTGGTTCCGCCCGGAAGCAACCGCAGACGCCGCCAACAGCGTCGCCGTACTGCCGTTCCGCAACCTGTCTGGCCGCGCTGATCAGGATTATTTCGCCGAAGGCGTTGCCGAGGAACTGCGCACCACCCTCAGCCTCAACCGGCAATTGCTGGTCAGCGGTTCCGCTTCGGCCGGCGGCTTTCGCAATGCCGAGCCCGACACCCGCGAGGTGGCCAGGGCGCTGGGCGTGTCCAACCTGCTGATGGGTTCGGTGCGGCCCAGCCAGGATCGGGTGCGCATCACGGCACGGCTGGTCGATGGCAATACCGGCCTTGAACGCTGGAGCCAGGCCTTTGATCGCGGCATGGCCGATGTGCTTGCCGTACAAGCAGAAATTGCCACAACGGTTGCCGATGCGCTGATCTCCACGCTGGCCAAGGATGCCAATTGGCGCGCCGAACGGCCGGGCAGCACCCGCAATGCCGCCGCCTTTGACGCCTATGCGAAGGGCGAAGCCCTTTACCATATCGGGGGTGGCAGCAGCAGTGATGCACAGGCGTTGGCCGCCTACGACAAAGCCATCGCGATCGACCCGGATTATGGTGTCGCCTATGCCTCCCGGGCCCGCACGCTGGCTGCCATCGCCAATCAGGAAGCCAGCGTAACGCGCGGCAACCGCTTGCGCAGCGAGGCGCTGGCCAGCGCCCGCAAGGCGATCGCGCTGGCGCCCGACATGCCCGAAGGCCACTCGTCATTGGGCTTTCTGCTGATGACCCAGCTCGATATCGGGTCAGCCAAATCGGCCTATCGACGCGCCTTCGAACTTGGCCTGGGCAATGCATCAATCCTGTCTGCATTTGCCGAATTTTCCAGCAATATTGGGGACTTCGACAATGCCAACGCTGCGATCAAGCGCGCCACCCGGCTGGATCCCTTAAGCCCGTCGGTGTTCCGCAATGCGGGCATGATCGCCTTTGCCGCCAAGGATTACAGCGCCGCCCGCATCGCACTGGCAACCGCGCTGTCGTTGAACCCAAGCCAGGGGATCGTGCACTATGTGCTGGGTGACATAGCGCTGATCGCGGGCGATGTGGCGGAAGCGCGCCGTCAATATGCCGCCGAGCCCAGCCGGCTTTCGCAATTGCGAGGGCTGGCCATAGCCGATGCCCGGCTGTCGGGTCCCGCTGCCGGTGAGGCCCAGATGGCCAAACTGGTGGCCGAATATGGCGATGGCGGCCTCTACCAGCAGGCACAAGTCTTGGCGCAATGGGGCCGCATCGACTTGGCCCTGGACACGCTGGAACGGGCACTGGCCTTGCGCGATTCCGGGTTGGTGCTGTCATTGAATGATGCCTTGCTGGATCCGTTGCGGTCTCAAGCCCGATTCCAGGCCGTACTGGCCCGCATCGGCTTCAGCAGCCCGGCTTGAGCGGCACAATCCGGGCTTGCCGGCTAACAACTGGCAGTGCAGAATTATTGTTCGCCCTTTGCTGGGCGAGCGTGATTAGTCTGTTCCAGCCACTTTTTGGGGGAAACACGATGAAGAAGATGATGACGCTGGCCGGCGCTGTGCTGGCCACCAGCCTGCTGGCCGCCTGCGGCGAGAAAAAGGCCGAGGAAGCCCCGGCCGCTGAAGCACCGGCTGCTGAAGCCACCACCGAAGCCGCACCGCCGGCTGATGCAATGGCGCCGGCTGCCGAAGCCGCACCAGCTGCTGACGCCATGGCACCGGCTGCCGAAGCACCGCCTGCCGAAGGCGGCGATGATCGTGGCGGCAACGACGTTAGCCGCGGCGCCAAGTAATTGCGGCGGCCATTTTGGCCGCTGCTCCTGCTCGCGCTGGCTGGCCCCGCCTAGGGCCAGCCAGCGCCGGTTCAAGTGAACGCCGAACTGGCGGCAGGCACGGGCCTTGCGCCAATAGGTCCAAACCCGCACTATCCATTCATGCTTGATGCCTTTGACCTCAAGATCCTCGCCCTTTGGCAGCAACGTGGCGACATTGGCCCGGTGGAAATGGGCGAAGCCATCCACCTGTCCGCTTCGCAATGCTCGCGCCGGATGGCTGCACTGAAAAAGGCTGGCCATGTGCGCGGTTTCCACGCCGTACTCGATCCGGCGGCAGTCGGCGTTGGCCTGATGGCCTATGTGCTGCTCACCATGAAGAGCCACTCACCGGAAGCGGCCGAGGCTTTCCGTGCCCGCATCATGGAACTGGATGAAGTGATGGAGTGCCACAAGCTGACCGGGGAGGCCGACCTGATCCTGAAGGTCGCCACCCGCGATCTGGCCAGCTTCAACCAGTTGCTGTCCCACCGCATTCTGGCCGCGCCGGAAGTGGCAACCGCGCGCTCCTCCATCATCCTCGATGAAGTGAAGAGCACGACGGCACTGCCGATCCGGGTTTAGAAAAACGCCTGCAGCCCCGTTTGCGCGCGACCGAGAATAAGCGCGTGGACGTCGTGCGTGCCTTCATAGGTGTTCACGGCTTCCAGGTTCATCACGTGCCGGATCACGCCATATTCATCGGAAACGCCGTTGCCGCCGTGCATGTCGCGCGCCACCCGGGCGATATCGAGCGCCTTGCCGCAATTGTTGCGCTTCAACAGGCTGATGGCCTCTGGCGCCAGGCGCTTTTCGTCCATCAAGCGGCCACCGGCCAGCGCCGCACACAGGCCCAGCGTGATCTCGGTCTGCATGTCGGCCAGCTTCTTCTGGATTAGCTGCGTCGCGGCCAGCGGCCGGCCGAACTGCTTGCGATCCAGCGTATACTGCCGGGCGGCGTGCCAGCACCATTCCGCGGCACCCATTGCACCCCAGGCAATGCCGAAGCGGGCGTTGTTGAGGCAACCGAACGGCCCGGCGAGGCCTTCGACGCCTTTCAGGATGCGCTCTTCGGGCAGATGCACGTCGGCCAGCACGATTTCGCCGGTAACGCCGGCCCGCAGGGAGAATTTGCCTTCGATCTTGGGGGTCGAGAAGCCGGCATCGCCGCGTTCGACGATGAAGCCGCGGATCTTGTCGTCCTCGCACTTGGCCCACACCACCGCGACATCGGCGAGCGGGGAGTTGGTGATCCACATCTTGGCGCC
>JAIXQM010000160.1 GCA_027485735.1 Sphingomonadales bacterium
AGATCGCCATCGCCCACCCGTTCGGCAGCGCTGGCCAGGCGCGCGATCGGCGCCACCAGGCGATTGGCCAGCCACAGCGCAAACCAGATGGCGACGATCAGCGTGAGCAGCGACACCGCCATCAGGATCAGGTTGAACCGCAGCTGCATCACCCGGCTGCGTTCGGTGAGCGCATTATACTCGCCCAGCGCGCCCGCTGCCTGGTTGGCACGGGCCAGCACGGCGGGATCAACCTTGCGGCTGACATACAGGAAGGTGCCGGGGCTGCCCGGCACGCCAACCGCGGACTCCACCCGATCCTCACCCGCGCCTATCAGGGTGACGGGCGCAGTGGCAGCCCGGGCCAGGTTCATGTCGGCAACATGGGCCTGCACTTCTGCTGCAGTGGCACCGCTGGCCGCCACAAGTTGCAACCCGGAGGCTGTGGTGCGGAACACCGCCGCTTCGGTGAGCGTGCGGCCAGCCACCTGGAAATCAAGGCCACGGCGATAGAGCGGCGTGCCTTCGCCGAAATCGCGGGCATAGCTGGCGACGTCGGCGGCCATCACCACGATATCATCGCCGATGCGCTGGCGGTTTTCCTCCACATAGGCCTGCGCGACCTGGTTGGAGCTGTCGAGAATGGTTTTCACCCGATCGGAAAACCAGAACTGCACGCCGAACTGGAACAACAGCGAGGCGAACACCACCACCAGCAACGTGGGCACCGCGGCAATGCCGGCAAACAATGCCACCAGGCGCAGGTGCAGCTGGGCCACGGCCAAGCCCTTGCGGCGGTTGGTGATCAGGATGGCGACGCGGCGCCCGATCAGCACCACCAGCAGCATCGCCGGGACCAGACAGGCGACCAGCACCACCGCCACCAGCGGCTGCGACGCCCCGGTGGCCGGCACTTCGCGGCGGGTGAGCAGGGCATAGCTGGACCAGCCCATGACGATGGTGGCGATGGCCGCCAGCACTTCAAGCCGTGGATAGAAATTATCGTTGCGGGTGACACGCAGCACCCGGCGCAACAAGCGCCGCCCGCGCAAGCCAAGGCGGGCGCCAGGGCCACGCCGCCGGCGCATCGGCACGGATTCAGAAATGGGTGATTCGACCGTCACAGAACCGCAGCATAACCTGCCATTGTGTCTTTAGGAACACAGTGCAGCGCCATAGCGTTGCCCCGATGCGACAGAAGATTTGCGACAGGTTACGCCGCGAGTGCCGCCGGGCGCGGCGGCAGGCTGGCCTGAGCCTCGTAAAACTGGTCGATCATCGCCAGCACGGTGGCGCTGTCAGGCACGAAATTCACCTTGTTGCGGAACATGGCGCTATCATGCAGCCCTTTGGTGTACCAGCCCAGGTGCTTGCGGGCGATATTCACCCCGTTCAGCTCGCCATAAAGATCAAGCATCAGCGCATAATGCTCCTTCACCAGCGCATGCTGCTGCGCCAACGTGGGGTCCGCCGGCACGTCGCGGCCCGTAAGCGCCGCCATCACCTGGCCGATCAGCCACGGCTTGCCATAGGCACCGCGCCCGATCATCACGCCGTCCGCACAACTTTGCACCAGCGCCGTCTTGGCATCCTCGATCGAGCAGATGTCGCCATTGACGATCACCGGCAGTTGCACAGCCTCCTTCACGCTGCGCACGAAAGCCCAATCGGCGGTGCCGCTGTAGAGCTGGCAGCGGGTGCGGCCGTGCACGGTGATCAGGTGGACGCCCTCGCCTTCGGCAATGCGCGCCAGTTCCGGCGCGTTCAGGCTGTTGTGATCCCAGCCCATGCGCATCTTCAGCGTCACCGGCAGCTTCACCGCCTTCACCGTGGCGCGAATAAGCTGCGTCGCCAGCGGCAGATCGCGCATCAACGACGATCCGGCGTGGCCGTTGACCACCTTCTTCACCGGGCAGCCCATGTTGATGTCGATGATCGCCGCGCCCTTCTGCTCGTTGAGCTTGGCGGCTTCGGCCATGCGTTCCGGCTCGCAACCGGCCAATTGCATGGAGACGGGCTCCTCGCTCGTATGCCAGGCGGCTTTCTGGATGCTCTGCCGCGTCTCGCGGATCATTGCTTCCGATGCAATCATCTCGGTCACGGTCAAGCCGGCGCCGAACCGCTTGACCAACGTCCGGAACGGCATGTCGGTCACGCCGGTCATCGGTGCCAGGATCACGGGCACATCGATGCGGTTGGGACCGATCTGGATGGGGGCGATAAGGCTCATTGCGCGCGGCCCATAGCGCAGATTGGGCCTTTCCGACAAGGCGAGCGGGCTTTATGCGGCAACCCATGCGTATCCACGCCATCATCGTTGCAGCCGGTGCCGGCCTCCGAGCCGGCGGCGGCGTGCCGAAACAATATCGCGCTGTGGCCGGGCAGCCCTTGTTGCGGCATGCGGTGGAGCGGTTGCTGGGGCACCGCGCCATCACCGGTGTGAGCGTGGTGATCAACCCGGAATGCCGGGCGCTGTATGGTGCCGCCGTGGCCGGGCTTGGCCTGTCCGAACCCATTGTTGGCGGCGCGACGCGGCAGGAGAGCGTGCTTGCCGGGCTGGAAGCGCTGGCCGCTGATCCGCCCGACATCGTGCTGGTGCATGATGCGGCCCGCGCCTTCGTTCCGGATGCGGTGATCGATGCGCTGGTGGCGGCCTTTGAAGATGACAGTGTTGACGGCGCCTGCCCTGCCCTGCCCCAGGTCGACAGCCTGCGCCGCGGCGAGGATGGCCGTTTTTCCGGCAGTGTTGACCGCGACTCTCTCTGGCGGGTGCAGACGCCGCAGGCCTTCCGCACCCCCGCCATCCTCGCCGCCCATCGCTTGGCAGCGTCAGGCGCAACCGACGAAGTGGCGATTGCGCTGGCCGCCGGGCTGCGTGTGGCAATCACGCCGGGAGACGAACGCGCTTTCAAGGTGACGGAGCCGGCCGATTTTGCCAAAGCCGAAGCGATGACCACCTATAGCTCCCGCGCCGCCTCCGGCTTTGATGTGCACAGGTTCGGCCCCGGTGATCATGTCTGGCTGTGCGGCATCAAGGTGCCGCATGATCATGGCCTGATCGGCCACAGCGATGCCGATGCTGGCCTGCACGCGCTCACCGATGCACTGCTCGGCACCATTGCGGCCGGCGATATCGGTGATCATTTCCCACCCAGTGATGAACGCTGGCGCGGCGCAGCGTCAGATCAGTTTCTGGCCCATGCCGCCACCCTCGTGCGGGAACGCGGCGGCAGAATCGATCATGTTGACGTGACCCTGATCTGCGAACGCCCAAAGGTCGGTCCACACCGCGACGCGATGCGCGCGCGGATCGCCGAAATTCTCGGGCTCGGCATCGACCGTGTCAGCGTGAAGGCCACCACCACCGAGAAACTCGGCTTCACCGGCCGTCAGGAAGGCATCGCTGCGCAGGCCATGGCCAGCGTGCGCCTGCCGGAGCAGGACGCATGATGGACGCCGAACTCGTCGCGCTGGCCGATCAGGTGCTGGCCGAAAACCGCAAGTTGGGCCGCCGCATTGCCACCGCTGAAAGCTGCACCGGCGGCATGGTCGCCGCTGCGCTGACCGAAATCGCCGGTTCGTCGGACGTGTTCGAACGCGGCTTCGTTACCTATTCCAACGAAGCCAAGATGGAGATGCTCGGCGTTTCCGAAGACGTGATTGCCACCTTCGGCGCCGTTTCTGTTGCCACCGCCTGGGCGAT
>JAIXQM010000235.1 GCA_027485735.1 Sphingomonadales bacterium
GAAGCCACGCCTGATCTGCCGCTGCTGCAGCAATGGGCGGCCACGCTGCACGTGCCCTATGTCGTGCCCACCATCCCCGGCACCGCCGAGGCACTGGCCAAACTGCCGAACAACCCGCGCAAGGCGCTGTGCAAGCTCTATGGCTATCCCGATAATCCACTTTCCGGCAGTCAGTGGATCTGGTTCCTGGTCAAGGCCTCGCTGAACCTGGGTGCCGAGCTGCAGGATCCGAAAATCTGGCGCCGCTTTGCCGCCAGCCAATATGCCGATGCCGCCGATCAACAGCGCACAGATGGCAAATGGGGCCTCTATTACTGGGCGGAACGCAAGGCCGGCCTGTGGAACCATGTTCGCCAGCCGCAGGTGCTGGTCGCCACCATCGCCGGCCTGCGTGTCGAACTGATCGGCGCGCACCTGCGCTCAAAGCTGAACCGCACCAATCCCAAGGATGTGTGGGTTGATGAAGCCCGCACCGAATTTGCCATCCCCTTCCTGGCTGAAGTGATGAACGATCGCATCAAGCTGGCCACCGAAGCCGAAAACATCCGCAAATATGTCGATGCCCGCTTCGCCCAGGAAGCCAATCCGGCGGTGATGGTGATGGGCGATCTCAACGATGGGCCGGGCCGCGAAGTTTTTGAACGCAAGCACCTCTATTTCGATCTGATCGGCAACCTGCAGGGCAGCATCTTCGAAGCCGAACGCTTCCTCAATCACGCCCTGTTCGATTACGGCACCCCCGTCACCGGCAGCGGGGAGGGCCTGCGCTGGAGCTACAAACTCTCCGGCAAGGACCCGGTGGACCCCACCCGCGATCCCCACCTGCTGCTCGATCACATCATGTTCACGCAAGCTCTGGTGGCGAAAGACACGCTCCCCCGCATCCGCAGCGGCGCCGGCCTGGTGGAACACGCCATCCACGAACGGGTAAATGCAATGCGACCACGGAAAGTGCCGGAGACAAGCGATCACCGGCCGGTGTCGGTTTCGTTGACGCTGGGGTAGAAAAGGGAGCCTCCGGCGGGCAGGGGCTGAGCCCCTGCACCCACTTTCGTTTTCGGGCAGTCCATCGGCACCAAGCGCCAGCATGACCGGTGAAGCACCAAACAGGATCAAACGGGTGCAGGGTCTGCGACGCTGCCCGCCGGAGGCCTTTTTACACCTTTAACGTGGTCAGCGCGTCCACCGTCAGGATCTGCGGCAACTCCGTCTCGCCGCCGGTGGGATCATAATAGACATAGACCGGCACGCCAGCGCGCTTGTGTTCGGCCAGCCAGGTGGAGATGGCGGCGTCGTTGCGGGTCCAATCGCCTTCCATAACGGTGATGCCCTTGGCCTTGAAGCTTTCCGCGACCGCCGCATCGGCCATGGCGCCTTTCTCGTTGACCTTGCAGGTGAGGCACCAATCGGCGGTCATGTAGAGGAAGACCGGCTTGTTTTGGGCGCGAAGCTCGGCCAGCGCGGCCGGCGTATATTTTACGGCGTTCAGTTCGCTGGCGGCGGCGGTGGTGGCTTTCGCTGCGCCTTCCGGGGCAGCGGTGGGCACCAGCAGCACGGCGGCAACGATGGTGGCGAGGCTGGCAATGCCGGGGATGGCCAGCGATTTGCCGCCATGCTGGCGGCTGCCCAGCCACCACAGGAACAGGCCGAAGATCAGCGTACCGGCCAGGCCCATCGCCATGCCGTTCACCCCCACTTGCTGCCCCAGCACCCAGGCCAGCGCCAGCGCGGTGAGGAACATCGGGACGGAGAGGATGGCGCGCAGGCGGACCATCCACGCACCCGGCTTGGGCAGGCGGCGGCGCAGCGCGGGGCTGAAACCGATCAACAGGAAGGGCAGAGCGAGGCCAAGGCCAAGGCCGGCGAACACCGAAAGTGCCTGCACGGTGGGCAGCACCAGCGCCGCGCCCAGTGCGCCGGCCATGAACGGGCCGGTGCAGGGCGTGGCCACGAGCGCCGCCAGTGCGCCGGTGAAAAAGGCGCCGGAGGCTCCGCCGGAACGGGCTTTCTCTTGCCCCAGATTGCCGGTGGTCAGGGTGACTTCGAACAGGCCCGCCAGATTGAGCGCAATGCCGGTAACCAGCAGCAGCAGAAAGGCGATCACGCGCGGATCCTGCAACTGGAAGGCCCAGCCGACCTGGCTGCCGGCGGCGCGCAGGGCCAGCACGAGGCCGCCCAGCGCCGTCACCACCAGTACGACCCCGGCGGTGTAGGCCAGCGCCTCCGTGCGGGCTTCGGCCGAGCCGACATTGCCCTTGGCCAGCGCCAGCGCCTTAAGGCTGAGGATCGGGAACACGCAGGGCATGACATTGAGGATCAGGCCGCCCAGCACCGCGCCCAGCAGGATCAGCGGCAAACCGGGGCCGTCACCACCGCCGGCCGCATCATCGTTGCCGCCCGTAGCCGCCAGCGCCGCGCCAGGACCGGGCACGCTGCCTTCCTTCGCGGTGATGGCAAAGCCCATCGGCGCCTCACCCGCCATCTCGACGCGCAGCACGCCGGTCACTTCGCCTTCGGGGCCAGGGGTGCCGGCGTCCGTCTCGATGCGCAGCGCGTCGCCGGCGATCGTGACTTTCTGCGGCGTCACATGGGTGATCACGGCGTCGCCAGCGGGGAAGAACCAGGCGCTCTTCATCTTGTCGAGGCCGGCCATCGGCACGCTCAGCACGAAACGCGTGCCGGCTTTCGCCCATGTGGCCGTGGCGGCGAGCGCGCGCGGCAGGGCGGCGCGGCCTTCGGCGATCTGCGGCGCCATGCTGGCATCATCAGCGCCGTCGCCCACAACGAGCGGCAGCGACAGGGTGGCCGATTCCGGTACGCATTGTTCGTGGCTGCACACCAGCCAATCGACCTGCACTTCGATCGGGAACGCGTTGCCTGCCGCCAGGCCCGCCGGCACGTCGATCTGGGTCAGCAGGATGTTCCGCTTTTCATAGACATGGTTCATCAGGCCCGACACGACCAGCGTTCCCGGCACCGGATATTGCAGTTCCGGCGGAGCCGACACGCCGGCCGGCAGACGCCATTCCGCCCGCGTCGGCGCACCGGCATCGCCGGGGTTCAGCCAATAGGTGTGCCAGCCGGCCTTGGGCGTGAGCACGATGCCAAGTTGCAACGGCTTGCCGGGGGCGGGCGCACTGCTCTGCGCGATCAATTCCACCCGCGTGTGCGGCTGCTCACTGACCGGTGCGGCCAGCGCCGGCAGGGCCAGCAGGGCAAGGACGAAGGAGACAAGGCTGCGAATCATGGCCGGCCTTGTGCCAGCGGCGCGCCGAAAGGGGAAGAGAAGCCCCGGTTGGCCATGACCAACCGGGGCTTTGAGTCGCAAGCTGCCGATCAGAAACCGATGGTCAGGCCCACACGGGCCGTGCCGCCGCGATTGGGAGCGGCAGCGAGATAATCGATGCCGTCCAGCGCCGCGATCCCGCGCACAGCGGCATTGCCGGTGGCCAAAACGCGTTGCTTGCCGAAATCGGTGAACAGATATTCGGCGCGCAAAGCCACGGCCTTGGTCAGCTTGAATTCGGCACCGCCGCCAACCGTATAACCGGTCTGGGTGTTCTCTGCTTCACCGAACCAGCCCACACCGGGTACGCCATTCACCAGCACGGCCGCCGCCGCGCGGGTATCACCAACGGCCAAGCCGCCGGTGGTATAGATCAGCGCCTTTTCGCCCAGCGCATAGCCCAACCGGGCGCGCAGCGAGCCGCGGTTGCCCAGCCGACTGTTGATATTGGTCGTGACGCCTTCTGGCGCCAAGCCGGGAATCGGTGCGCCAACGAAGCTAGCGGCGCCCTTGATGTTGCCGATGGTGAAATCGCCTTCCACGCCATAGACGATCTTGCCGCTGCTGAAGTTGTACCCGGCCAGTGCGCTGCCCTGCCAGCCTTGATCATGATCGAGGGTCTGGAAATCTGGCCGGATCGTATTGGGCAAGCCCAGAAATGCGGCCGTGCCTTCGGTACGGGCACGATTCTGGCTGTGCGCCTGCAGGCCGGCCGCGGCGCCGATATAAGGGCCATCAAAGGCCGTTTGCGCCAGTGCCGGGGTGGCGCTGACGAGGGAAAAAGCGAGAATCAGGGGGGCATTGATCCGCATGTAACACTCCTATGGTTGCGAAGGTTACAGGCATGTAATGTTGCTGTCTGAAGCGTGGATGAACGGCAGTGGGGGCGAGCTGCTGTTGGCGATGAGCTGCCGCACAGCTGCGATGAAGTGACTGATGAACAAAGAAAAACGCCGGGGCATCGCTGCCCCGGCGTTGATCTTGAACCGGTGCTCCGGATCAGCGCTTGCTGAACTGGAAGCTGCGGCGGGCCTTGGCCTTGCCGTACTTCTTGCGTTCGACGACGCGCGGATCGCGGGTCAGGAAGCCGGCCTGCTTCACCGGGGTGCGCAGGATCGGTTCATACTTGGTCAGCGCCTGGGCGATGCC
>JAIXQM010000120.1 GCA_027485735.1 Sphingomonadales bacterium
CAGGAAAATCGCACCCGGCCGCGGGTTGGGCGGATAATCCAGCACCGCCGCTTCCGGACTGGCCGGCAAGGCGCTGCTCTGGCCCAAATGCAACACGTCCACCACTTAATCTCTCCATGCTGTAACAAAGCGCGTATGATGGCCGACTCTGGGGGTGACATGCGCTGCCTGCGCAATTATGTCACGCCCCATAACGGTCAAGATACTGACGCGTGGGGAGTGCCGCATGAACCTTCTGGTGTCCACTGACTGGCTTGCCGCAGAGATGGGCAAATCCGATCTGCGTATCATCGATGCCAGCCTGTTCCTGCCCGCCATGGGCCGCAATGCCCGCGCCGAATTCGAAGCCGCGCACATCCCCGGCGCGGTGTTCTTCGATATCGAGGAAGTGTCGGACACCGCGAACCCCCTGCCCACCATGCTCCCGCCGGCGGAAAAATTCGCTTCGCGTTGTCAGGCGCTTGGCCTGGGCGATGGCAGCCGGATCGTGGTGTATGACAACAGCCCGCTGAAATCATCGGCACGGCTCTGGTGGATGCTGGGCCTGTTCGGCGCGCATGAAGTGGCCATATTGGACGGCGGCTTTCCCAAGTGGCAGGCTGAAGGCCGCCCGGTGGAAAGCGGCAAACCGATCGTGCGCCACCGCCATTTCACCGTGTGGGCCGACAAGGCGCTGGTGCGCGACATGGCCCAGATGACCGACAATCTGCGCAGCAAGGCCGAACAGGTGGTCGATGCGCGTGGTGCCGGCCGCTTTACCGGTGCCGAACCGGATCCGCGCCCCGGCGTGCGACCCGGCCACATCCCCGGTTCGAAGAACATCCCCTATTCGGCGCTGTTCAACGACGATGGCACCTACAAGGCCCCGGCCGACATCAAGGCGCTGTTTGATGCAGCCGAAATCGATCTGGGCAAGCCGCTGGTGGCCACCTGCGGTTCCGGAATCACCGCACCGGTGGTGGCCTTTGGTGCCGCGCTGGTGGGCAAGCCCACTGTTGCCGTTTACGACGGCAGCTGGAGCGAATGGGGCGCCAATCCGCATAACCCGGTGGTAACGGGCGCGTGACAGCCCGATGACTGCGAGGCGTCCGCCGCGGCCTGATCTTTCGGAACTTGGACTGGGCACTCGTCTCGCCCAGGCCGGCCGCGGCCATGCGGTAGACATGGTCAATCCGCCGGTCGCGCGGGCATCCACCATCTTGTTCGAAAATCTCGCCGATCTCGATCGGGCGCTGAAAGACCCGGATGCCGGGCTCTATTACGGCCGGCGTGGCACCCAGACCCATTGGGCACTGGAAGACGCCCTGACCCAACTGGAGCCGGGCGCAGCGGGCACCAAGCTGTTCCCGTCGGGCGTGGCGGCGATCACCACCAGTCTGCTGAGCTGCCTGAAGGCCGGTGACGAACTGCTGATCACCGACAGCGCCTATGAACCGAGCCGGACCTTTGCTGATCATCTGCTGGGGCCGCTGGGCATCACCACCCGCTATTTTGATCCGCGTTGCGGCGGCGAAATTGCTGATGTGATATCTGAACAGACCAGGTCCATCCTGCTGGAATCGCCTGGTTCCCTGTCGTTCGAAATCCAGGACGTGCCGGCGATTACGGCGGTTGCCCGGGCCCGCGGCATCACCACGCTGATCGACAACACCTGGGCAACCCCGCTGCGGCTGCAACCGCTGGCGCTTGGTGTGGATATCAGCATCCAGGCGCTCACCAAATATGTTGCCGGCCACAGCGACGCGATGATGGGCAGCGCCACCACCACAGCGGCGCATTTGGCCAGCTTGAAGGCGTCGGCGTACCGGCTCGGCCATTTCGTTTCCGCCGATGATTGCGCGCTGGTGCTGCGCGGCTTGCGCACGCTGGAATTGCGGCTGGATCGGCACGAGCAATCGGCCTTGAAGATCGCGCGTTGGCTAGAGACGCATCCGGCGGTGGACAGGGTATGGCACCCCGCCCTGCCGTCGCATCCCGATCATGCCCTTTTCAAGCGTGATTTCAGTGGCTCAACCGGGCTTTTTGCCATGGTGCTGAAACAGGGCGGCCGGCCGCACACCGCGGCGCTGATCGACGGCCTCCAGCATTTCGGGATCGGTTTTTCCTGGGGCGGTTATGAATCGCTGGTGCTGCCCGTCGAACTCGACCGCATCCGCACTGCAACGCAAACGCCCCTGCCCGGCCCGATCATACGGCTTTCGATTGGGTTGGAAGATGCGGACGATCTGATCGCTGATCTCAATGCCGGATTGGCACGCTATCAGGCGCAGTTTTAGTCCACATCCTCCACGTCCACGGCTTCACCGGTCACCCGCTGTGACAGCGCCGCCGCCATGAACGGATCAACATCGCCATCCAGCACGTCGCTGGGGCTGGTGGAGGTGACCCCGGTGCGCAGATCTTTCACCAACTGATAGGGCTGCAGCACATAGGACCGGATCTGGTGGCCCCAGCCGATATCGGTCTTGCCGGCTTCGGTCTTGGCGGCTTCGGCTTCGCGAATGGCCAGCTCCCGTTCGTACAGGCGCGCTTTCAGCATCTTCATCGCGGTGGCGCGGTTCTTGTGCTGGCTGCGCTCGTTCTGGCAGGCGACGATCACGCCGGTGGGCACGTGCGTGATGCGCACGGCGGAATCGGTGGTGTTCACGTGCTGGCCGCCGGCGCCAGAGGCGCGATATGTATCGATCTTCAGATCGGATTCCTTGATGTCGATGTCGATTTCATCGTCCACCTGCGGATAGACCCACACGCTGGCAAAGCTGGTATGCCGCCGGGCGGCGCTGTCGTACGGGCTGATACGCACCAACCGGTGCACGCCGCTTTCGGTCTTGGCCCAGCCATAGGCCTGGGCACCCTTGATCAGGAGGGTGGCGTTCTTGATGCCGGCGGTTTCGCCCGAGTTGAAGTCCATCAACTCAACCTTGTAGCCATGTTTTTCGGCCCAGCGCTGATACATGCGCAGCAACATCGAGGCCCAATCCTGGCTTTCGGTGCCGCCAGCGCCGCTGTTGATTTCGATATAAGTGTCGTTGTTGTCGGCCTCGCCGGACAACAGGGCGGCCACCTTGTCCATCTCCGCCTTCGCGGCCAGCGCCTGCAGGGCGGCCACGCCGTCGTCAGCCAGCGCCTCGTCGCCTTCCATTTCGGCGAGTTCGATCAATTCGCGCGTGTCGGCGAGGTCACGCTCGATGGTGCGCGTGGCGGTGATGGCTTCGTCCAGCCGGCGCCGCTCGGTCATCAGCGCCTGTGCAGCCTTGGGATTGTCCCACAGCTTCGGGTCTTCAACCCGCGCGTTCAGTTCATCGAGACGACGAAGGGCGCGATCCCAGTCAAAGAGACCTCCTCAGCAGGTCGAGCGCCTGCTTGATCTGGAGGGTGGCATTTTCGGCTTCGGCTCTCATCACGAATTCCAGTGGAACAACGAAGCGGCGGGATAGAGGCACAGGCGCGCCGGCGCAAGATGGCGTGTCAGTAGATACCGCCTTCGGATTCCAGGAATTCGGCATCCGAACGGATCGGGCCGGCGCTGCGCCTGTCAAACAGATCGGCGGCACGGTTGATGCGGCGCGGCTCACTGTCGGGCTTGAAAGCCTCCCAGATCACGACGGGCTTGTAGCCGGCATCGGGCCACACGCCAAACACGCGCTTGCCCGAACGACGATCGATGCGGACCATGCGCACGCCGGGCGGAATGGCAAACGGCAATGTGGGCCAATCCTTCAGCGCCACCTGCCCCCATTGCCGCCAGATTGGCGCCGCCGTGGTGCCGCCCTGGGCATAGCCGCCAAGGCTGCGCGGCTGGTCGTAACCAAGGTACAGGCCGGCCACAACATCCTGGGTGCCGCCAACGAACCACACATCATTGGGGCCGTTGGTGGTGCCGGTCTTACCCGCAAGCGGCCGGTTCAGCGGCAGCAGCGCGGTGCCGGTGCCGCGCTGGATCACACCCTCCATCACGTGCAGGATCTGATAGGCGGTGCGCGCGTCCATCACCTGCTCGATGCGGCCCTGCGGACGCGGCATCGGCCCGCCATTCCATTCAGCCGCATTGCAGCCGGGGCAGCCACGGTTGTCGCGCCGCCAGATCACCTTGCCACTGCGATCCTGCACATAATCGATCAGGCCGGGTTCCAGCTTGCGGCCCTGGTTGAAGATCTGGGCATAAGCGTTGGTGAGCTTCATCACCGTGGTTTCGCCGGCGCCCAACGCGATCGACAATACGGGCTGATAATCACCGACTCCCAGCGCCTTGGCCTGGGCGGTGATGCGATCCATGCCGGTGGCATCGGCAATGCGCACCGTCATCAGATTGCGCGACTGTTCGAGGCCCCAGCGCAGCGTCTGCGGGCCAGCGCTGCGCATATTATTGAAATTCTTGAAGCATTTCGTACCCAGCAGTTTCGTCTGAAACACGCAGTAGCTGCCATCGACCACGATGCTGGCGGGCGTGAAGCCGTTATCCATCGCGGTGGCATAGACGATCGGTTTGAACGTCGATCCCGGCTGGCGATTGGCCTGGGTGGCGCGATTGAAGGCCTGGGCGCGGGCATCGAAGCCGCCCACCATGGCCCGCACGCGGCCTGTCGCCACTTCCTCTGCCACGAAGCCGCCCGAAATCTCCGGCGGCTGCCGCAGCGCCCAACCAGCGGGCGTACGGGCAACGGCGATCACATCGCCGGGGCGCAGCACCTGCGCGGCCGACCGGTTGGAACCGCGATACGGCCGCGCGGCATTGCGGCCCGGCAGCGTGCCACTGCTGCCATCGGTGAAGCCGATCACGCTGTCATTGCCCTGTTTGGCCAGCACCACCGCCTTGGCCCATTGGCGATAGCCCAACGCCACCGGCGTGCCAGACAAGCGCCCGGGCCAGCCATCTCCCATCTCGATACGCGCCACCGGCCCGCGCCATGGCCGGCCAGCTTCATAACGGGTCATGCCATCGCGCATCGCCTGTTCGGCGGCGGCTTGCATCACCGGATCAAGCGAGGTGCGAATCCAGAGCCCGCCGCCATAGACGCTGTTGGGGCCGTTTTCCTGCGCCTCGCCAAATTGCGCGATCAGGGTGCGGCGCACATCCTCGATGAAATAATCGTCGCGCGGGCGCGGCAGCGCGCGATTGGGAATGGCCTCCAGCGGGCTGGCGGTCGCGGAGGCGCGTTCGGCTTCGGTGATGAAATCATTGGCCGCCATCTGGCGCAGCACATAATCGCGCCGGCCCAGCGCGCGTTCACGGCGACGAATGGGATCATAAGTGGAAGGCGCCTTGGGCAATATGGCCATGAACGCCATTTGCGCCAGATCGAGCCCATCGACCGATTTGCCGAAATAGGCCTGGGCAGCAGCTTCCACGCCATAGGCGTTGCGGCCGAGGAAGATCTGGTTGAGGTAGATTTCCAGGATTTGCTGTTTCGACAACGCGGCTTCCAACCGGCGAGCCAGGATCGCTTCCCTGATCTTGCGCCATAAGCTGACTTCGTTGCCGACCAGGCTTTTGGCGACCTGCTGGGTGATGGTGGAAGCACCCACCGGGCGCGCATCGGAAAACAACGATTCGATGTTGGTGAAGACGGCCGAGACAATGCCCAGCCAATCAATGCCGCCATGTTCAAAGAAGGTTTTGTCTTCAGCGGCGACATAGGCTTGCACCAGGCGCGGCGGCAGTTCGGCATAAGGCACGAAAATGCGGCGTTCGCGGGTGTAACTGGTGACAATGACACCATTCACATCGCGCACGGTGGAGGGCAGCGCCGGGGTGAAGCTGGCCAGTTCGGCTTCGCTGGGCAGGCCTTTGGTCGCCTGCCAATAGAAGAAGCCGGCCAGCAGCAGCGGCAAGCCAATCAGCAACAGGAGACGATTGCGGGTCACAGCTGGAGGGATAGCGGCGGGCGGCGATGCTGGGAAGTCACTTCCCGGTCAGATGGCGCTCTATGGCGCGAGCAATGCCGCGGGCCATGCGGCGGCGGCCATCGCTGGAGAACAGCCGCTCGGCATCGGACTTGTTGGTGACATAGCCGGTTTCGAGCAGCACCGACGGCACGTCGGGCGCCTTCAAGACGGCAAAAGCGGCAAAATGGTGGAATTCACCACGAAAGCCCACCTCCTGTTCCTCAAGCCCGTCCTGCAGCGTGTCGGCGAACTGCACGGAGACATTGTTGGTGGCGCGCCGGGCGAGATCAACCATGATCTCCCCCACTTCCGGCGCCTCCACGCCCAGATTGACCCCGCCGATGATATCCGCCTTGTTTTCGCGGGCCGCGAGGCGCTCTGCGATGGCATCGCTGGCCACGGCAGACAGGGTATAAACCGAAGCGCCGCGTGCCTGATCGTTGGGTGCGCTGTCGGCATGGATAGAGATGAACAGATCGGCGCGGGCGTCGCGGGCGATGCGCACCCGGCCGCCCAGGGGGATGAACCGGTCTTCATCGCGGGTCAGTTTCACCCGCACCCGGCCGCCTTCCCGCAGGATGCGGGCGGCCTCTCGGGCAATGGCCAGCGTGATGTCCTTCTCATAACCGCCCGTCACTGCGATGGCGCCGACATCCTTGCCGCCATGGCCAGCATCGATGACCACCAACGGTTTGCCGCCGGATCGGGATTTGACGCCGCTACGGATCGCGGGTGGTTCGGCGGGCGGTTTGGACGGTGCCGTGGTGGGTGGTTCGGCTGGCGCTGACGGTTTCTCTGTCGCCGCCTCTGCCGGCTTTGCTGGATCGGGAAGCGGTCGGCCAAAATCGGTCGGCAGGCTGAAGCTGCCAGTAGCCGGCGTGGGGGGTGGCGGCGGGCCGTCACTGCGCAGCAACGGCAAAGGCTTGCGGCCACGCGCCACGGAAGCGGCAAACACGTCAGGAGGGGCGCGCTCCAGAACCAGCGTGACCTGGTTGCCCTGTGCCCGCGCCTCCCGGATGATCACCGGCGCTTTCAGATCGATCACCAGTCGCGCAGTACCCGGCGCAAACATGGCAGCGCGCAAAGCAGAAACGCTGTTGCTGCCCGGCGCCGAGAGGCCGGGTTGGACGACGCCAACAAAATCGACCACCAGCCGGAACGGATCGCTCAGTGCAAAGGCCTGCGCCGCCGGCAACGGCCCATCGGCGGTGATGATCACCCGGCCCGGCTGGCTTTCCAGCGCGATGATACGCGCCGCCCACAGCGGAGCGGCCCATAACAGGCTCAGGATCAACAAGAGGCGACGCACGGAGCCTTGGATACGGCGACCCCGGCGGCGGAGCAACCTCAGCGCAGCACCGACCGTCCGGCGTAAACGGCGTCCGAACCCAGTTCTTCCTCGATGCGGATCAACTGGTTGTACTTCGCCAACCGGTCGGAGCGGGCAAGGCTGCCGGTCTTGATCTGGCCGCAGCCACAGGCGACCGCCAGATCGGCGATGGTGGCATCTTCGGTTTCACCCGAACGGTGCGACATCACGCTGCGATAGCGGTTGCGGTGGGCCAGATCGACAGCGGCCAGCGTTTCGGTGAGCGTGCCGATCTGGTTGACCTTGACCAGCAGCGCATTGGCGAGGCCATCCTTGACGCCCTGCCCCAGACGCACCGGATTGGTGACGAACAGATCGTCACCGACCAGTTGCACACGGCCGCCAAGCTGATCGGTGAGGATCTTCCAGCCCTCCATATCGTCTTCGCTCATCCCGTCCTCGATGGAGAGGATCGGATAATCGGCGCACAGGCTGGCCCAGTAATCGCTCATCTGCGCCGGCGTCAGCGTCAGGCCTTCGCCGTGCAGGTGATAGGCGCCATCCTTGAAGAATTCGGTGGCGGCGGCATCGAGCGCCAGCATCACATTGTCGCCCGGCTTGAAGCCGGCCTTTTCAACGGCGGCCATGACGAAATCGAGCGCGGCACGGGTGCCGTTCAAATTGGGTGCGAAGCCGCCTTCATCGCCCACCGCCGTGTTGTGGCCCTGCGCCTTGAGTTCACTCTTCAGCGTGTGGAAGATTTCGGCGCCCCAGCGCACGGCTTCGGCGATGCTGCTGGCACCCACCGGCATCACCATGAATTCCTGCACGTCGATCGGATTATCGGCATGGGCGCCGCCGTTGATGATGTTCATCATCGGCACCGGCAGCAGCCGCGCCGAAACGCCGCCAACATAGCGATGCAGCGGCAGGCCGCGCGAATCAGCGGCCGCCTTGGCAACAGCCAGGGAAACGCCCAAAATGGCGTTGGCGCCGAGCCGGCCTTTGTTGGCGGTGCCATCGAGTTCGATCATGGCCGCATCAACCGCGCCCTGTTCTTCGGCTTCCATACCGGCCAGCGCGTCGTAAATCTCGCCATTCACGGCCGCGACGGCCTTGAGGACGCCCTTGCCCAAGTAACGGCTCTTGTCGCCATCGCGCAGCTCCACTGCTTCATGGGCGCCCGTCGACGCGCCCGACGGCACGGCCGCGCGGCCGGTGCTGCCATCTTCCAGCACCACGTCCACTTCCACGGTCGGATTGCCGCGGCTGTCGAGGATTTCGCGGGCGTGAATGTCGATAATCGCGGTCATGGTCGGGCGTTCCCTTTGCCATAGGTGAACCTGCCTGCTTGCGCAGCGGCGTCGGCCACGCCAGATAGAGAGGTGAGCCCGTGCGGGCAAGCATGACCTGATGTGGATGGCCCGATGACTGATCAACTGCCGATCGATGCCAGCGACTGGAATGATGACGACAGCAACATTGGCGTCGCTGCGCCACGCAGCAGCGGGTTTGACGGCCTGCTGGATTTTGCGCGCGATCGGCTGATCTCTTTTGTGGAAGATGCACGTGACAGCCTGGTGGGGCAGGTGCGCGGGCTGAAATCCCTTGCTGATCTGCTGGTGGACAATCTGCCGGAAGGGGCAGCGCCGGTATCGAAACTGGTGGGTGAAGCGACGGGTAATATCGATGCCATTGCCGATGCGCTGGCCGAAAAATCGGTGGAAGAACTGGTGGAGGACGGCCGTGCGCTGGTGCGGGCCCAGCCGGCAGCGGCGGTCGGCATTGCCATTGCGGTGGGCTTTCTTGCTGGCCGCATGCTGAAGGCGGCGCGCGATTGATGGGCATTGGCACCGGCCTTGCAGCCCAAGCGCGGCATCTCGTTGGCGGTTTCCTGCTGCTGATGCAGAATCTGTCGCGGCTGACGGCGGCAGAACTGCGCGCCAATGCCGGGGCCTTGCGGGCGCCGCTGCTGATGCTGCTGGCGGCGACGGGGCTGTTGTTCACGGCACTGACCCTGGTGCTGGTGGCCGCCGTGCTGGCGCTGGCGCAACTGGTGGGCCCGGTGGCGGCCTGCGTGATCGTGGCGCTGGTGAGCGCCGTGGCGGCGTGGGCGCTGGCCAGGCACGGCCTGTCGCGCTTGTCGGCAATTGATCTTGCGCCGCGCCGTTCCATGGCCACATTGCAGGTGCAGATTGATCGCTTCACCGCCAAGACCAACCGCAAGGCGCCAGAGCCCAAGGAGCCCCGCCAATGACCGAGACCGCCACCATCGAGGACCTGGCCCGCGCGGCCGATGATGCTGGCGCATCGCTGGTTGATGAGGTCAATGGCCTGGCCGATCGTCTCACCCCGCGCCGGCTGGTTGATGAGGCGTTGACCGTGGTGAAAGCGCGCGGCTCCGATCTGGCCCGTGATGCCGGCAATGTGGTGAAGGCGCACCCGGTGGCCACCGGTGCAGCCGTCGCCGCAATCGGCCTGGCGCTTTATGCCGGGAACCGCATTTCCAAGGCCGAGATCGATCTGGGCCATGATCTGGACGATTACAGCGATTATGAAGACAGCGCGCTGACGGCCGCCGCCACGGACGGCGACGTGGGCGACGAAGCCCGCGCGCTGGTGCAGGACAATCCGGTGATCGCGATTCTGGCCGGCATTGCCGCCGGCGCGGCGCTGGCGCTGCTGTTCCCGACCAGCACGGCCGAAAAGCGCAGCCTGGGTGCATTGGCCCGGCGACTGACGAGCCGTTGATGCTGGGTTCAGGCGACTCCGGCCACAGCTCCCAGCCATGAAACAATTGATCCTGATCACGGCCGCGCTTGCCGCTGCCCTGCCCGCCTTTCCTGCCGCCGCCCAGGTCGGCACGGCCACCGCTGCCAACCCCGGCGATCCAGCCGCGCGCCCGTTCATCGACGGCATGATCGGCGAAGGCTTTGGCGTGCTGCGCGACAAATCACTGAGCAAGGCCGCCGCGCGGGCGAAATTCCGCGCCATCCTGACGAAGAATGTCGCGCTGGATGATATTGGCATGCGCCTGATCCGCCGCCAGAAGGCGACGCTTTCGCCGGCCCAGCTGGACGCCTATCGCGCCGCCTTCCCGGAATTCGTGCTCAATGCCTATGCGGATCGGCTTTATGATTATGCCGATGCCAAGGTTCAGGTGCAGCGCACGCTGGGCCGCGGGCCGTTCACCGAGGTCTATACCCGGGTCACCCGCCCCGGCGCCCAGCCCATTGATACAATCTGGCAGGTGAAATCGGACGGCAGCAGGCTCATGGTCAATAATCTGGTGGTGGCCGGTGTGAACCTGTCGCTCACCCAGGAAGCGGACTTTGCCAGCTACATCAGCAAGAACGGTTTTGATGCACTGGTGACGTTCATGAAGAGTGCCAACGCGAAGAGCGTCGCCGCAAGGTGAAGAGCGTCAACAACAGCGGCCTGGCGGTGAACGCGAAATAGCAAGCGGGGTGACATGACCAGCCGGATCGACATTCATCCCACCGCCTTCGTGCACCCATCGGCCCAGATCTATGGCCATGTCTCCATCGGGCCGCACGCCAGCATCTGGTGCAACGCGGTGATCCGTGCCGAAACCGCCCATGTCGAAATCCACGAAGGGGCGAACGTGCAGGATTTCGTGATGATCCACACCGATCCGGGCAAGCCCACGATCGTTGGCGCCTATACCAGTGTGACCCACCATGTGACGCTGCACGGTTGTCAGGTGGGCGATCATTGCCTAATCGGCATCAACGCCACGGTGTACAATGGCGCGGTGGTGGGCAGCGGCTCCATCGTGGGCCAGCATGCCTATCTGAAGGATCGGTTCGAGGCGCCGGAGAACAGCATCATTGTCGGCAGCCCAGCCAAGGTGATCGCCACCCGCAACAACCGCCTGCCCAACCGCATCAACGCCGAATTCTACATGCGCAATGCCGAATGCTACCGCGTCGGCAATCACCGTGCCTGGGCCGGGCCGGATTTCGAGGCCTGGTTTGCCGCCACCATGCAGCGCTTGCAGGGCGAGTATGCACAAGCCGCCACTGGCGCGTAGCTGAGTCTGCGGTTAGACGCCGCGCATGAGCAAATTGCATCTGGTTTTTGGTGGCCGCGTGGCCGATCCGCAGGGCGTCGATTTCATCGATCCGGCCAATCTCGACGTTGTCGGCGTCTTTCCCGATTTCAAGAGCGCGGAGACCGCCTGGCGCTCTGCCGCCCAACGCACGGTTGACGATGCGACGATGAAATATGTCGTTGTCCACCTGCACAGGTTGCTGCAGCCCGACAGCTGAGCCGCTTCACTCCCCTTCCATAAGGGAGGCTGTCGCATGTTCCCTGCTGCCCTAGACTGAACGGCGGGGAGTATTAGACATGCCGCAAGAGCTGAGCTTTGGTGCTATTCTCGAATCCGTAGTGGCCACGCTGGATCCGGCACAGCCGGCGCTGGTGCATGGCGACACGCGGCGCAGCTGGGGCGAAGTCGCCCAGCGCAGCGCCAGCTTGGCCGCCGCAATGCTGGCAGGTGGTGCCGTTGCCGGCGATCGCTGTGCACTCCTCATGCGCAACAGCGCCGAATATGCCGAAGCCATGATCGCCTGCCTGCGGGCGCGGCTGGTGCATGTGAACGTCAACTATCGCTATACCGGCGAAGAGCTGTGGTACATCCTCGACAACAGCGATGCCGCCGTGTGCGTGTACGATGCCGAATTCGCGCCGCTGGTGGATTCGATCCGCAGCCGGTTGCCCACCAAGGTGTGGATTCAGCTGGGCGACGACACGCCGGCCTTTGCGCAGGATTTCGAAGCCACAGCGAGCGCCGGCCACAGCCTGCCGTCGCAGGATCATCAACCCACCGACATGCTGTTCATCTACACCGGCGGCACCACGGGCCTGCCAAAGGGCGTGATGTGGGATCAGGCAGCGCTGTGGGGCCTGATGAACCCCGGCGTGGAGCCGGCGCAGATCCATGATGTGGCGGCGCTCACGGCCGATCTGAAGGCCGGGGTTGGCCGCCGCAAGGCCCTCATCCTGCCGCCGCTGATGCACGGCACCGGGCTGATCGTCGCGCTGGGCACATTGTGCCGGGGCGGCACGCTGGTCACCCTGCCCGGCGCCAATTTCGATCCAGGCGATGCCACCATAACCTGCGCACGCGAGGGCTGCGATTATGTGGTGATCGTCGGCGATGCCTTTGCCCGCCCGATCCTCAAGGCGCTGGATGCCGGCATTGGCAGCATTGGCACGGTAGAGATCATGATCTCGTCGGGCACTATGTGGTCGCCGGAGGTCAAGGCCGGGCTGCTCAGCCATGCGCCGAACCTGATGATCGTGGATTCCCTCGGCTCTTCCGAAGGCCTTGGCCTCGGCGCCGCCGCCCAGACCAAGGACAATGCCGGCGCACCGACCAAGTTCATGGCCGATGGCAACACGCTGATCATCGGTGATGACATGAAGCCGGTGCCGTCCGGCACCATGGGCCGCATCGCGCGCGGGGGCCTGATCCCGCGTGGGTATTGGAAGGACCCGGTGAAGAGCGCCGCGACCTTCCCGGAAATCGATGGCAAGCGCTATTCCATTCCCGGCGATTTCGCCATTATCGAGGAAGACGGCAGTTTCACCCTCTTGGGTCGCGGCAGCCAGTGCATCAACACCGGCGGCGAGAAGGTGTTCCCCGAAGAAGTGGAAGAAACGCTGAAAACCCACGCCGCCATCGATGATGCGCTGGTGTTCGGCCTGCCCGATGAAAAATGGGGCCAGTGCGTGACCGCCGTGGTGGAAGCTCATGCCCCGGTGGACGTGGAAGAACTGCGCGCTCACGTGCGCCAGCACCTGGCCGGCTACAAGACGCCCAAGACGGTGCACATTGTCAAAAAGGTGCCCCGCGCGCCCAACGGCAAAGCGGATTATGCCGCGGCCAAGGCGATGGTAACAGGCTGAAACGAAAAAGGGCGGCCCCTGCGGACCGCCCTTTTCACATCAGCTTGATCGACTGACTTATTTCTTGCCCAGACCAAAGCTGGCGAAACGCTTATTGAAGCGCGCCACCTGGCCGCCGGCATCGAGCATGCGGCCGCTGCCACCGGTCCACGCCGGGTGGCTGGTCGGATCGATTTCCAGGTTCATCGTGTCCCCTTCCTTACCCCAGGTCGTGCGGGTCTGGTAGGTGGTGCCATCGGTCATCTTGACGGTGATGCTGTGGTAAGCGGGATGGATGCCGGACTTCATGATGGTTTCCTTCGGTGCGGACCGGTTCCGACCGGCCCTGGAAAATTGAACGCGCGGCATAGCGGCTTGACCGCCCGATTGCAACAGGCGTAACCCTGCACCCGAACGGTGCCCGCCCTGACCGGCGGGAGAATAGGGAAGCCGGTGTGAATCCGGCGCTGTGCCCGCAACTGTAAGCGGCCAGCTGATGCTTCACATGCCACTGGGCAACCGGGCCGCCGGTTTTCTGGGAAGGCGAAGCACCAGCGCCATGAGCCGCAAGCCAGGAGACCTGCCGTTCCGTCCGTGGCCACTCGTGGCCGCTGGCGGTCGCCCCATGCCTGCCGGGACCAGCGGTGCGTGAGACTGGAGAGCAACCGCTCTTTCGTTTGTGGCGACTTCGTGTCGCCAACCTGTGCCCGGCATCCGTCCGGGCCGAACGAAAGTCCGTGTCCATGCTTCCGCTTATCGTGCTCGCCAGCCAGGCCGCCATTGCCGCCACGCCGGCCCCACCTAACAGTCAGCCCATCTTCATTCGTGAAACAGCCGCGCCCTTCACTGTTACCGCCAGCCGCAGCACCATCCGCCTCGCTGAAACCGGCATCAGCATCAGCCAGATCACCCTGCCACAGGTCGAAAGCCTGCAATTGCCGCTGGTGAAGGATTACCTTACGCTCATTCCCGGCGTGGCCGTCGCCCAGACCGGGCCGCTTGGCGCACAGACGCAAATCCGCATCCGCGGTGCCGAAGCCAATCACAGCATCAGCTTCATCGATGGCATCGAGATGAACGATCCCGCCTCATCAGGTGAGTTTCGCATCGATACGCTGTTGAGCCACGGCGTCGAGCGCATCGAAGTGCTGCGCGGGCCGCAATCGGCGCTGTGGGGCAGCCAGGCCATCGGCGGCGTGATCAGCATCACCACCCGTGCGCCAGTGCGCGGCACCGAAGTATATGGCGAACTGCAAGGCGGCAGCCTGGGCACGGTGCGCGGCGGCATGGGCGGCGGCTGGGCCGGCGACACACTGGCGGTGAGCGCACAACTCTCCGGCCTGTCCACCGATGGGTACGACATTGCGCGCAGCAATGGCGACAAGGATGGTTATGAGAATGTCACCGCGCATGGCCGCATCGAATGGCGGGCAGTACCAGAGCTTACGCTGCTGCTGGTGGGCCGCCATCAGGATTCAACGTCGCGCTTTGACGGTTTCAACTTCGTCACTGGCGTACCGCGCGATGAGCCGCTGTCGACCAACAGCCGCCAGACCGCTCTGCGTGCCGAAGCGGCGCTGGCGTTGCTGGACGGCCAGTGGACAACGCGGGCCAGTTTCATGGGCGTGCGCGCCGACAACATCAACCGGCGGGCCGGCAATTTCCAGAACCGCAGCGATGGTGAGCGTGATCTGTTCCGCCTGCAATCAACCGGGCGCATCCAGACGGCGAACGTGACCCATAATCTGACGGCTGCGCTGGACGTGGAGACGGAACGCTTCACCAGCAGCGATGCCAACGCCCAGGCCGCATCCAACCAGCGCCAACGCCGCCGCCAGACCAGCATGGTGGGTGAATATCGGTTGAGCACCAGCAATGGCCTGTCCGCTGGCGCCGCCTTGCGCCACGACATGAACGACCGTTTTGCCGATGCCACTACGGTGCGTTTCGACGCCGTGGCGGCGATTGGCGATGTGCGCCTGCACGCCGCATTCGGCACAGGCATCGCCGATCCCACCTTCTTCGATCAATTCGGCTTTTTCCCCGGATCGTTCCAGGGCAACCCCAATCTGGTGCCGGAACGCAGCCGCAGTGTGGAGGCCGGCATCGGCTGGGCCGCGGATGGCCACAGTGTTGATATCACCATGTTTGATGCCAATCTCACCAGCGAGATCATCGGCACCTTCAACAGCACGACCTTCATTGCCGGGGTGGCCAATGCCAGCGGCCGCAGCAGCCGCCGCGGGGTGGAAGTTGCCGGGCGGGCCGAACTGGCCAAGGGGCTGGTGCTGAACGCCAGCTACACCTTCCTGGATGCCAGCCAGCAGCAGACGGCGGGCACGGCCCTGGTGCGCGAAGTGCGAAGGCCGCGTCATTCGGGTAGCGTCGCGCTCAATTACAGCAGCCGGCAATTCGATCTGTCTGCCGCCGCCGCCATCACAGGTGCACGCGGTGACACGGATTTTGCCCGCTTCGTGCCCGTCACTCTGCCCGCCTACACGTTGCTCACGCTGGCCGGTGCCTGGCACATCAGCCCCCGTATCGATCTGACTGCACGGGTGGAGAACGCGCTGGATGCCAGCCAGGTCGACGTTTTCGCCTATCGCGGGCCGGGCCTTACGGCCCACGGCGGCATAAGGTTCCGGCTTTGATGCAGGCGCCTGCACCCCGTTCCCCGTCATGCTGGCGCAGGCCAGCATTCACCGTTGAGCGGGGTGTGCCATTGGCCACGGCTTGGGCGCTTGCGGCGCGATGGATGCTGGCCTGCGCCAGCATGACAACGGGGGCAGTGGGTGCCGCCACCCCTGCGCGCGTCGTTAGCCTCAACCTGTGCACGGATGAATATCTGCTGCTCACTGCGCGCGCTCGCCAGATCGCAAGCATCAGCCGGCTTGGCGCTGACGAACAGGAAAGCCCGCTGGCCAGGCAGGCGCGTGGACTTGCCACCAATTCCGGCCGGCTGAGCGAGGTCATCGAACAGCGGCCTGATCTGGTGCTGACCATGGGCCATGATCCGCAAGCCGTCGCGCTGGCGGCACGGCTGCGGATCAGGCTGATCGCCCTGCCCTACCCCACCAGCCCTGCGGCAGTGGTGGCACAGGTGCAGCAGGTCGCCGCCTTGGTGGGCAATACGCCTGCGGGTACCGAATTTACTGCCCGTGTTGCCGCGCTCACGGCCTCTGCACCAAAGGCGCAACCCGGCCTGATGATTGGCGGCAGCGGACTGGCCCCTGCAATGGACGGGTTGGCCGCCGGCTGGCTGCGGCTGGCCGGCATAGCGCAGCAACAGGGCGGACAGATCAGCCTGGAACGTCTGTTGGTGCGGCCGCCGCCGATCCTGATCCGCAATGTCTATCGGCGCGGGCAATTGTCTGGCCCGCAGGCGTGGAGTCAGCACCCGGCGCTGCGCCAGTTGCGCGTCACCCAAGTGGAGGCCGATGGCCGCGCCTTTCTGTGTGGCGGCGCCGCGATGCCGGCAGAAATTGCCCGGCTGCGAAAGGCGCTGGCCACATGAGGACAGGCCTCGCCCTGCTCTGTGCCGTGCTGGCACTGGCCTCGCTGGCGCTGGGGCCGGTCGATCTTGCGGCGCTGTGGGCACGCGATCCCGAACTGGCGCGCAGCCTGTTCATCGAATTGCGGCTGCCGCGCACGGGCCTGGCGCTGCTGATCGGGGCCGGGCTGGGTGCATCCGGAGCAGCGGCACAGGCACTGTTTCGCAATCCGCTGGCGTCGCCCGATGTGCTGGGGCCATCCAGCGGTGCGGCGCTGGGCGCGGTGCTGGCCGGTTATTTCCTCGGTGCCGGGGTGATCGGTATGGCGATGGGTGGCTTGGCAGGGGCCGGATTGTCTCTCCTGCTGTTGCTGGCGCTGGCAGGCCGCGGCGCCGGTGCAACGCGGCTGGTGCTGGCCGGCGTCGCCGTTTCCATGCTGCTTGGCGTTGCCATCAACCTGGCACTCAGCCTCGCGCCGTCGCCCTTCGCGCTTTATGATCTGATGTTCTGGCTGATGGGCAGCCTGAATGACCGCAGCCTGCCGCAACTGGCGCTGGCGGCGCCCCTCATCCTGATCGGCATCATTCTGCTGCTGCGCGCTGCCCCGGCGCTGGACACATTGGCGCTGGGGGAAGAGGTGGCGCAATCGCTGGGCGTTGGTCTCTCTGCTGTGCAGGCGCGCGTGGTGCTCGCCATCGCGCTGGCGACCGGTGCCGGCGTGGCGGTGGCGGGCAGCATCGGCTTCATCGGCCTGATCGTGCCGCACCTCGTTCGCCCCTATGTCGGCCACCGCCCCGGCGCGGCAATCGCGCCTTCTGCGCTGGCCGGTGCGGCCCTCTTGAGCGCTGCGGACATCGCGGTGCGGTTGCTGCCGGCCGGGCTCGATCTCCGGCTGGGCGTGCTCACCGCCTTGATCGGCGCCCCCTTCTTCCTGTGCCTGATCATGGGGCGACGCTGATGCTGGAAGCCATTGATCTCGCCCGCCCGCCGATGCTGGCGCCGACCAACCTGACGCTGCACCCCGGCCAGCTAACAGGCGTGATCGGCCCAAATGGCGCCGGCAAGACAACGCTGCTCAAGGCGCTGGCTGGGCTTTCGCGCGGGCCTGGAACGGTGCGGCTGGACGGGCAACCCTTCCGACCACACCCGCAGCGGCTGGCCTGGCTGCCAGCAAGCCGCGATGCCGTTTGGCCGATCCCGGCGGCCGCGTTGGTGCAGCTTGGCCTTGGTCCGGCGGCCGCGCCCGATCCGGCCGCGGTCTCCGCCGCGCTCAGCGCCTGTGATGCCTTGGCGCTGGCGCATCGCCCGGTGGCCCAGCTTTCCACCGGCGAACGCGCCCGGGTCTTGCTGGCACGCGCCATTGTGGCGCGGCCGGCGTGGCTGCTGCTTGATGAACCGATCGCCAATCTCGATCCTGGACACCGGCTGGACGTGATGGCGTTGCTGGCGTCCGAAGCCGCGCGGGGCGCTGGCGTGGTGCTGGCGCTGCACGATCTTGATCTGGCTCGGCGCTGTGACCGGCTGCTGTTGATTGCCAACGGCGCGGTGATCGCCGACGGCCCGCCGCATATGGTGTTGAACACGGACCAGCTTGGCCGTGTCTTTGGGGTTCAGCATGGTCCTGACGGTTGGGTTCGCTGCAGTCGCTTTGACCATTGAGCGCATGGCCAACATCGGCCATACCCGCCAACATGCCCCGCATTGGTCAACCCCTTCCCCCGTCAGCCCGCACCACGGCTGCTGCCATGGCCGAATTGGTCACCGAACTGCGCGAAAAGGCCGCGCGCATTGCTCTTGGTGGGCCGGCGGCGGCGCGCGAAAAACACGTGGCGCGCGGCAAACTGCTGCCACGCCAGCGCGTTGAAGCGCTGCTCGATCCGCACAGCGCCTTCCTCGAAATCGGCCAGTTCGCTGCTCACGAGGTTTATGGCGAAGATGTGCCCGCCGCCGGCCTGATCGCAGGCGTTGGTCAGGTGGAAGGCCGGCTGTGCGTGATCGTGGCGAACGACGCCACCGTGAAGGGCGGCAGTTACTATCCAATCACCGTGAAGAAGCATCTGCGGGCCCAGGAAATCGCGGCGCAGAACGGCCTGCCTTGCCTCTATCTGGTCGATAGCGGCGGCGCCAACCTGCCGCGACAAGACGAGGTGTTCCCCGATCGCGATCATTTCGGCCGCATCTTCTTCAATCAGGCCAACATGAGCGCCAATGGCATCCCGCAGATCGCCGCCGTGCTGGGCAGTTGCACCGCGGGCGGCGCCTATGTCCCGGCGATGGCAGATGAATCGATCATCGTGAAAAACCAGGGCACGATCTTCCTCGGCGGGCCGCCACTGGTGAAGGCCGCCACCGGCGAGGAAGTGACGGCAGAGGATCTGGGCGGCGGTGATGTGCACACGCGCATTTCCGGCGTCGCCGATCACCTCGCCGAGAATGACGAGGATGCACTGAGCATCGCCCGCCGCATCGTCGCCACCCTGCCCGCCGCACCCGCCGTGGCGCGCGGCCCGGCGCGGCCGCCGTTGTTTGATGCGAGCGAACTGAATGCCCTCGCCCCGATCGACACCCGCGTGCCGGTGGACGTGCGCGAGATCATTGCCCGAATGGTGGATGGTTCGGAACTGCAGGAATTCAAGCCACGTTAC
The DNA here is from genome assembly GCA_027485735.1 of Sphingomonadales bacterium. GTDB lineage: Bacteria > Pseudomonadota > Alphaproteobacteria > Sphingomonadales > Sphingomonadaceae > Sandarakinorhabdus. Next base: position 19,248 of record JAIXQM010000120.1, read on the forward strand.
GGCGAAACGCTGGTGACCGGCTTTGCCCATATCGAGGGCTATCCGGTCGCCATCATCGCCAACAACGGCATCCTGTTTTCAGAGAGCGCCCAAAAAGGCGCGCATTTCATCGAACTGGCCTGCCAGCGGCGTATTCCGCTGTTGTTCCTGCAGAATATCAGCGGCTTCATGGTCGGCCGCCGCTTCGAGAATGAAGGCATCGCCAAGCATGGCGCCAAGCTGGTGACGGCCGTGGCCTGCGCCGCCGTGCCGAAAATCACCGTGGTGACCGGCGGCAGTTTCGGCGCCGGCAATTATGGCATGTGCGGCCGGGCTTACTCCCCGCGTTTCCTGTGGATGTGGCCGAACGCCCGCATTTCCGTGATGGGCGGCGAACAGGCGGCGAGCGTATTGGCGGCGGTGAAGGGCGGCGGCTTCAAGAACGCCGCCGACGAAGAGGCGTTCAAGGCGCCCATCCGCGCGCAATATGAAGCGCAGGGCAACCCCTATTACGCCAGCGCCCGCCTGTGGGACGATGGCATCATCGCGCCGGAAGACACGCGCGCCGTGGTGGCGTTGAGCCTGGCGGCATCATTGCAGCAGCCGGTGCCGGAAACCCGCTTCGGCACGTTCCGGATGTGATGGCGATGCTGGACGAAACCCTCGACGATTGGGGCACGGCGCGGCTGACCCTGAACCGGCCGGAGCGGCACAACGCCTTCAATGCCGAACTCATTGCCGCGCTGGAAGAAGCCTTCACCCGGTTGGGCCAGGCTGACGAGGTGCGCGCCATCGTGCTGGCGGGCAACGGCAAGAGCTTTTCGGCTGGTGCCGATCTGGACTGGATGCGCGCTGCGGCCGGCTGGAGCGAGGCGGAGAACCAGGCCGACGCCATGGGGCTTTCCAACATGCTGGCCGCCATCAACGATTGCCCGAAACCGGTGATCGTTGTTGCCCACGGCCATGTAACGGGCGGCGGCGTCGGGCTGGTCGCCTGTGCGGACATGGCGGTGGCGATCGAGGGCGCGCAGTTCCGCCTTTCCGAAGTGCGGTTGGGCCTGACACCGGCCACCATCTCGCCCTTCGTGCTGGCAAAGATCGGTGCGGCGGCGCGGCGCTGGTTCCTTACTGCGGAGGCGTTCACTGCTGAAGAAGCACTGGGCATGGGGTTGGTGAACGAAACCGCCCTTGATGAAGATGCGGCCGAAGCCGTGGTGGCACACTGGCTGGCCCACATCGGACAGGCCGCGCCCGGCGCCGTGGCAGATGCCAAGCTTCTGGCGCTGGATTTCGCCGGTGCCGAAATCAGTGATGAGCTGCGCGAGGAAAGCGCCCGCCGCATCGCCGCGCGACGGGTGAGTGAAGAAGGCCGCGAAGGCATATCTGCCTTCCTGAGCAAGGGGAAACCATCATGGGTGCCATGAACCTGAAACACATGAAGCCGCTGTTTGCCGCTGCGCTGCTGCTGGCCGCGCCGGCTATGGCAGCGCCCAAGGACGAAGTGCTCGCGGCCACCAATGCCTTCATGGATGCGCTCAACAAGGGCGATGCCAATGGTGCCGAGGCGATGACGCATCCGACGCTGACCATCCAGGTACTGCGCTTCCCGCCCGAAGGCGGCAGCAAGTTTGGCGTGATGACCCGCCAGCAATTGTTCGACAATTTCCGCGCAGCGCCGCCGCAGCGCAAGTTCGACGAACGCATCGTGCGCTCGAAAATCTTCGTTACCCGCGATTATGCCCATGTCTGGGCGCCTTACACGCTCGATATCGACGGCAAGCGCATCCATTGCGGCGTGGACAGTTTCGGCTGGAGCAAGATCGACGGCAAATGGCTGCTGACGACGTTCGGCTGGACGGCCGACCCGAAGGGCTGCCCGCCGAAGTGAGAGACATGCAGAAAATTCTGATCGCCAATCGCGGGGAAATCGCCCGCCGCATCATCCGCACAGCGCACCGGATGGGCATTGCCACGGTTGCCGTGCATTCGGCTGCCGACGCGCACGCGCCGTTCGTGCGCGAAGCCGGCCAGGCTGTGCCGCTGGCAGGGGACCGCGCCTATCTCGACATGGATGCCATCATCGCAGCGGCCAAGCGCACCGGCGCCGATGCCATTCACCCCGGCTATGGCTTTCTTTCCGAGAATGCCGATTTCGCCAAGGCGCTGAAAAAGGCCGGCATCATCTTCATCGGCCCGCCGGAAAGCGCCATGCGGGTGATGGCGCTGAAGGACACCGCCAAGGCCGCGATGAAGAAAGCCGGCGTGCCGATCACGCCTGGCTATCAGGGCACGGACCAGAGCCTGGTGCGGCTGCAGAAGACCGCAGAAGGTGTCGGTTTCCCGCTGCTGATCAAGGCGGTGGCCGGCGGTGGCGGCAAGGGTATGCGCGCCGTGCATTCTGCAGACGAATTCCAGGAAGCCCTGATGGCCGCCCAGCGCGAAGGCGAGACCGCCTTCGGCAACGCGGGCGTGATGCTGGAGAAACTGATCCAGCGCCCGCGCCACGTGGAAGTGCAGTTGTTTGCCGACAGCCATGGCAATGCCGTCCACCTGTTCGAGCGCGATTGCTCGTTGCAACGCCGCCACCAGAAGGTGATCGAGGAAGCCCCCGCCCCCGGCCTGTCTGAACAGTTGCGTCACACACTGGGGGTTGCCGCCGTCACCGCCGCCCATGCCATCGGCTACCAGGGCGCCGGCACGGTGGAGTTCATCCTCGATCTCGACACGGTTGATCTGTCGGGCGATCCGGCCTTCTACTTCATGGAAATGAACACCCGCCTGCAGGTCGAGCACCCGGTGACCGAGTGCATCACCGGCGAGGATCTGGTGGAATGGCAGATCCGCGTTGCTCGCGGTGAGCCGCTGCCGAAAAAGCAGGAGGAACTGAGCGTCAACGGTTGGGCGATGGAAGCCCGGCTCTATGCCGAGGATCCGGACAGCGGTTTCCTGCCGGCCACGGGCACGATCACCACCCTTGAATTCGGCGCTGGCCCCGGTGTGCGCGTTGATACCGGCGTTGAAACCGGCAGCCGCATCGGGCTGGATTATGATCCGATGATCGCCAAGGTGATCGCCCACGGCGCCACCCGCGCCCAGGCCATTGATCGGTTGGTCGGCGCGCTCGATGCCACCATCGTCACCGGGCTGAAGTGCAATCGCGCCTTCCTTGCCCGCCTCGCTGACACCAAGGCGTTCCGTGCCGGCGAGGTCGATACCGGTTTCATCGCCCGCCACGCCGCCGAACTGGCCGCACCCGGCCTGTGCCCGGCGCCGGTTCTGTTGGCCGCCGCGCTGGGGCTGGGACTGCCGCAGGATGAGCTCCGCAGCACGCTGTTTGGCACACTGAATTTCCGCATGAACGTTGCGGCCGAAACCCATGTCCGCCTTTGGTGGGGCGATGAACGCCATGCGCTGACGCTGCGCACTGCCGGGGGACCGCGCTGGCGGATCGGCGGGCTGGCCGGCGTGGGCGAGGTCGCCGTCACCCGTACCGGCGCGTACGGCCTGTCGATCGATCTGGGCGGGCAATTGATGCCGGCCACGGTGGTTGCAGGCGATGGTATCGTGGACGTTCGCATGGCCGGCCAGAGCTGGACGCTGGGCACCCGCCCGCCGCGCACCAAGGATGCCGGCGGCGGCCATGCCCATATGATCGCGCCGATGCCGGGCCGCGTGCTCGCGGTGGACGTGACGCCCGGCCAGGCTGTGGCCGAAGGTGATCGCCTGCTGGTGCTGGAAGCCATGAAGATGGAGCATCGCCTGACCGCCCGCGTGGCCGGCACCGTGCAGACGGTGCATGTCGCGGTGGGTGATCAGGTTGCCGATGGCATGATGCTGGTGGAAATCGGCTGATCGTGAGGGCCGGACCGGCGGGGCTCTTGCCGGTCCGGCCCCTCCCGGCCGGGAACTTGTTACTCGGCGTCGTCTTGCGGCTGTTCGCGCCAGGCCAGAATGATGCCCGGTAGCGCCATCGAGGTGATGGCAAAGCCCGAAAGCAGATCGAGCGCCTGTTCCTGCCCCGGCATCCAGCCATCGATGAACTTGGCCAGGATCGACCACATGAAGAAGCCGAACATCGCCAGCACCATGATCTGGTGGGTGGCGACATAGGATTTGTCGCGCATCGACCGTTCGCGTTCATCCAGCATGGCGTCGCTGGCTTGGGTCAACTGCCCGCGCCCTTCAATGAACAGCGCCACCGCACTGAACAGGCCGATCAAGCGCAGGCCAACAAAACCGATCGGCGTGTCGCCATCAGGCGCGGCAAAGATCGCACCGCCCAGATAGCCGATACCGATGCCGCCCAGCACCAGCAGCGACAGGATGCGCGCGGTGCGCAGCGAGAGTTTCAGTGGCGGGTTAAGAGTGGTGGGTTTGCTCACGATCATTCCTCCTCTGCACGGTCGCGCCAGGCCAGGATCACGGCCGGCACCATGACATGGACCCAGAACAGCATCGCCATCAGCCAGCCAGCCTCATGCATGTCGGGCAGCCAAAGCGTGCCGGGCGCGGCCAGCAGCAGCCAGATATAAGCAAGACAGATGGAGATCCCGGTCACCCGGTGGCCGATCACCACCGCCCGCGCGCGCTCAGCACGCTCGCGTTCATCCAGTTCACCTGGCGCCACATAGCGCCAGCCGGGGCTGCCGACTGCAACGGCTGCCGCCAGTGCCCAGCCAAGCACACGGGTCATGGTCATAACGCCGCCCATGTCGTCGATTGGCAGCAACAGGGGTCCGATCGTGCCGGCCACCAGCGCCGCCAGCGCCAGGCTCGACAACACGCGCACGCGCATTGTGGAAAAGCGCGGCGGCTTGAAAAGTGCAGATTGGGCCATCAGCGGCCTCCTTCCACGAGACGCGGCGCGGCGAGGGATGCCGCCAACGGCGCAAAGGGGTCAAGGCTGAACAAGGTCTCCACCGAAACGCCGAACACGCGGGCAAGCTTCAGGCCCAGTTCGAGGCTGGGGCCATATTGCCCGCGCTCCAGAAAGCCGATGGTCTGCGGATTGACGCCAACCTGTTCGGCCAGTTCCTTGCGCGACAGGCCAGCTTCGGCCCGAAACAGCGCAAGCCGGTTGTGCAGCGTTGAAGTTTCGTTGTCCATCATCACGAATCATTGTCTATACACAACATATTGCTGTGTCAACAAAGTAGCGCTTTGCCCCTTCCCGCTCCCGCCGCCACGGCCTAGAACGGCTGAAATCTGCAAAGGAATCCCTCACGATGCTGAGCCAGCTGAATTTCGCGCAAGGTGAGACCATCGACATGCTGCGCGATACGGTGCGCGCCTTTGCGGCCGCCGAAATCGCGCCACGCGCCGCCGAGATTGACGCCACCAACACATTCCCGCGCGATCTGTGGCCGAAGATGGGTGAACTTGGCCTGCACGGCATCACCGTGCCGGAAGCCGATGGCGGCATTGGCCTGGGTTATCTGGCGCATGTGGTGGTGGTGGAGGAACTTTCCCGCGCCTCGGCCAGTGTTGGCCTTTCCTATGGCGCCCACACCAATTTGTGCATCAACCAGATTGCCCGCTGGGGCACGGCCGAACAGAAAGCGAAGTATCTGCCTGACCTGATTTCCGGGGATCATGTCGGCAGCCTTGCCATGTCCGAACCGGGTGCGGGCAGCGACGTGATCGGCATGAAGCTGCGTGCCGATATCCAGGGCAACGGCGATTATGTGCTGAATGGCAACAAGATGTGGATCACCAACGGTCCGCATGCGGAAACGCTGGTCGTCTATGCCAAGACCGATCCCGCCGCCGGCCCGCGCGGGGTGACGGCGTTCCTGATCGAAAAGGGCATGAAGGGTTTTTCCACCGCACAGAAGCTCGACAAGCTGGGCATGCGAGGGTCTGACACCTGCGAACTGGTGTTCGAGGATTGCAGCGTGCCGGCCGAAAATGTGCTGGGCGGTGTCGGCAATGGCGCCCGCGTGCTGATGAGCGGGCTGGATTATGAGCGCGTCGTACTGTCGGGCGGACCGCTTGGCATCATGCAGGCCTGCATGGACGTGGTGGTGCCTTATGTGCACGATCGCCAACAGTTCGGGCAGCCCATTGGCCAGTTCCAGCTGATGCAGGGCAAGCTGGCGGATATGTATGTCGCGCTGTCCACCGCTCAGGCCTATACCTATGCCGTGGCCCAGGCCTGCGATCGCGGTGAAACCACCCGCAAGGACAGCGCCGGCTGCATCCTCTACAGCGCTGAAAAGGCAACCTGGATGGCGCTGGAGGCGATCCAGTGCCTGGGCGGCAACGGCTATATCAACGAATATCCCACCGGGCGCTTGTTGCGCGACGCCAAGCTGTATGAAATCGGCGCCGGCACCTCGGAAATCCGCCGTTACCTGATTGGCCGGGAATTATTCGAAGAGACCAAGTGAGGCTGCTGGGCGTCGTCCTCGCCGGCGGCCAGTCGCGCCGCTTTGGCCGTGACAAGGCCTTGGCTTTGCTCGATGGCCGGCCGCTGATCGATCATGCACTGGCTGCGCTGGCTGGCTGTGATGCGCTGGCGGTGGCGGGGCGGGAATGGCCCGGCGTTGCCAGCCTGCCCGACCGGCCATCGCCCGATCTCGGGCCGTTGGGTGGCCTCAACGCCGCGCTTCATCACGCGGTGGCGAAGGGCTTCAGCCATGTTGCCAGCCTGCCCGTCGACAGCCCGACCCTCCCCGCCGACTGGCTGGCGCAATTGGGCGATGGCCCGGCGCATGCGGCCGGACAGCCGCTGATCGCTGTCTGGCCGGTGACGCTGGCTGCCGGACTGGAGGCGTTCGTGGCCGGCGGTGGCCGGCGGGTGCGGGAGTGGGTGGTGGGCACCGGCGCACGTGCGGTCGATCTCGGGCCGCTGACCAATCTCAATCAACCAGGTGATCTGGACCGCCTGCACAGGTGACAAAGCGCCTCGCCGCGCTATGCTGGCGGCGGGGAGAATTTGCATGAAAACACTGATCGCTGCCACCTGCGCGTTGCTCGCCACCACCGCACTGGCCGCGCCAAAACCGGATGCCATGCTGCTGAAGGCGGCCACCGCCGAAGCGCCCGCCATCACCGCCACGCTGAAATCACTGGTGGAGATCGAAACGGGCACGGGTGACGCCGAGGGCATGGCCAGCATGGGCCGCTATCTGGAGAGCGCCTTCACCGCGCGTGGCGGCACGGTGGCGCGGATGCAACCAACCGGCGGTGTGGCCGGCGATATCATCGTCGCGCGCTGGAAAGGCAGCGGCAAAGGCAAGCTCCTGCTGATTGCGCATATGGACACGGTGTATCAGCGCGGCGCCTTGGCCCGTGCGCCATTCAAACTGATGGATAGCCCGCAAGGCCCGCTGGCCTATGGCCCCGGCATTTCCGACGACAAGAGCGGCATCGCCACCATCCTGCACACGCTGCCCCTGCTGACGGCCAAGGATTATGCCGAGCTGACCGTCGCCATCAACACCGACGAGGAACGCGGATCGCTGGGTTCCGGCACGACCATCACCGAACTGGCCAAGGGCATGACGGCGGTGCTGAGCTTTGAGCCGACCAGCATGCCGGAACGGCTGACGCGTGGCACATCGGCCACGAACACGGTGACCGTTACCATCAAGGGCAAGGCCAGCCACGCCGGCGGCGCGCCGGAAGCCGGCATCAATTCACTAGTGGAGGCCGCCCACATCATCCAGACCACAAAGGATCTTGATCGCGGCCAGGGCAATCGCCGCTTCAACTGGACGGTGGTCGAACAACAGCGCGGCGTGCGCAACATCATCCCCGACGATGTGACGCTGATCGGCGACTTGCGCACCAGCAACCTGGCGCAATTTGATCAGTTCAAGGCGGAACTGCTCGATCGGCTGAAAACACCGTCCATCCCCGGCGCCGTGGTCACCGCCGAAGTGCGCATGAACCGCCCGCCCTTCACCGCGACCCCGGCCAGCAACGCGCTGATCGACGAAGCCCGCGCCATCTATGCCACGCTGGGCAAGGAACTGCTGGTGATGGAACGCGGCGGCGGCGGCACTGATGCCGGCTATGCCGCGCTGGCCGGCGTGCCAGTGATTGAATCGCTGGGCCTGCCCGGCTTTGGCGCGCACACTACGCAAGCCGAATATGTGTTCCTCGAAGCCGTGCCCCGCCGGCTCTATCTGGCCGCAAGCCTGATCCGCAAGTTGGGACGGTAGACGCCGCGCACAGCGGCGGCTAAGGCCGGCGCATGTCGGCCAGCCACCCTTCCCGCCTGTCGGCGATCCTGCTGGTGCTGGCCGGCATCGGCGCGATGTGCGTGCTCGATGTGTTCGCCAAATATCTGGCGCTGCGCCATGGCGCGCCGCTGACCACCTTTTCCCGCTATGCCAGTGGCACCGTTTTCGCGCTGATGGTGTGGCAATGGCAGGGCCGGCCCTGGGTGGCACCGGGCGGTCTGCAGGCCAATCTGGTACGCGGTACGCTGATTGCGGCGATGGCGCTGGCGTTTTTCTGGTCGATCACGCGGCTGCCGCTCGCCCTTGTGCTCACCCTCACGTTCGTCGGACCATTGGCGGTGCCGTTCATGGCGGCGCTTTACCTGAAGGAACCGGTGCAGCCCCGCTATATCGCGGCCGGTGTGTTGGGTTTCATCGGCGTGCTGGTAACCGTGGGCGGCATGCCCAGCCTGTCGAGCGGGGAATTGCTGGCAGCGGCAGCGGCCGTACTCGCCGCATTCCTCTATGCCGGGACGGCGGTGATCCTGCGCTCGCGGGCGGCCGCCGATGGCGCCACGGTCATCACGCTGATCGCCGCGGTGGTGCCGATGCTGTGGCTGTCACCGGCGCTTATCAGCCTGCCTGCCATGCCGTCAGCAATCGATCTGGGGCTGATGGCGGCCATGGGCCTGATCGGCAATATCGCCGTGCAGCTGATGGCGCGCGGCTATGTTCACCTTCAGGCGCAGGTTTCAGCGGTGCTGGAATATAGCGCCCTGCCCTGGGCCGCGCTGATGGGTTGGCTGGCGTTTGACGAGGTGGTGGCACCCAGCACGGTACTGGGCGCGGCGATCATCGCCGGGGCCTGCCTGTGGGCATCGCGCGCGCCAAGGGCAGACGTGGCAGCGCCAGTCAGCGGTCTGCCGCCAGCGCCAATTCCTTGAGGCACACCGCCTTGGCACGGCCAATGGCGGCAACATCCGGCAGCAGTTCAACCGCCTCACGCGCATCCGCCAGATAGGCCGCGCGCGCCGCTGGCGCATGGCTGCCCACCGGCGCCCCGCAAATGGCCTGCACACCCAACACAGGGGAACGCCGCAGATCGGTCACCGCCAGAACTTCTGATGGCGCCCGCGGCAGCGCGGCCGCCACTGCAGCGGTGAGCTGCTCGGCCTGCGTATCTTCGGCACCGCGGGCCAGTTCCGGCGCCATTGCAATCCAATCGGCGGCACCGTTGCGGATTGCCCCCATCACGCGGCCCCAGTCACCGCCAGCCACCAGATGGGCAACCGCCGGCTTGGGGCCATTGCGATCAACATCGGCCGCGAACTGGCTGGCCGAAAGAATGCCGACAAGCAGCAGCAGGGGTGAAAATGCAGTCATGTGATGAATATGGGCTTGATGCCAGCCAGGTGCAATGGCGTCAGGCGTCAGGCGTCAGGCAGCGGGCGGATCGGCGATCATCGCGGTGAAGCTGCATTCGGCCACAAGCTTGCCGTCCACTTCGGCGCGGCCAGTGAACTTGGCCACCCGGCCGCGATCCTGCACCACCTGCACCTTCAAGTGCAGCAGGCAGCCCGGTTCCACCGGGGTACGGAACTTGGCGTTCTCGATCGCCATGAAGAAGACGAGCTTGTCACCGCCAGCCGGATCCTTGGCGCGCGCGCCGTGGATGGCGAGCACACCGGCAGTTTGCGCCAGCGCTTCGACGATCAGCACGCCGGGCATGATCGGCTTGGCCGGGAAATGCCCGGCAAAGAACGGCTCGTTGATGGTCACGGCCTTGATGCCGGTCGCGGATTGACCGGGGATCATGTCGATCACCCGGTCAACCAGCAGCATCGGAAACCGATGCGGCAGCAGCGCCATCACTGCCAGCACGTCAGCCGTGCTGGCAGTCTGAGGAACGGTGTCGTTCATCAACGGCGCGGCGGGGCCGCCGGAGCCGGCGCCGGAGCCGGAGCGGCAGGCGCAGTGCCAGCCGGAGCGGCCGGCGGCGTGATCGACACCTTCGGCAGTGCCTTGTCGAGACGGGCGACCACATCGGCGGTGATATCGATGGCAGCGGCGTGCTGGATGGTCACCTGCTCGTCAACGGCGATGTTGGCGCCGCGTTCGCGCATGATCAGGCTGATGATCGGCTGGGCGCCATCATTGATCTGCTTGACGACCCATTGTTCGGACGCCTGGATTTCCTGCTGGCGGCGCTGCAGTTCCTGATCGGCCTGGCCGCGACGGGTATCGAAATCCCGCACCTTGGCCTGCCAGGCCTGGATGGCGGCCGGGGCAGCGGCTTGAGCCGGCTGGGTGTCACGCAGCGTCTTTTCTTCGGCAGCCAGGCTGGTGCGCAGCTGGCTCAGACGGGCGTTGAGCGCATCGGCCTTCGGCTTCAGCTCGGTCTGCGCGGCCTTGGCGGCGGCAGAGGTGGCGATCATTTCCTGGCGGTCAACCGTGACGATCACGGCGGCCGGCAGCTGCTGCGCCAGAACCGGGGCGGAAACACTGGCCAGCGCCAGTGCAATCAGAATCTTCTTCATCAGAATGCAGTCCCTACGTTGAATTGGAAAAGTTGCGGATCATCGCCCGGCTGTTTCACCAAGGCCTTGGCAAGGTCGAACCGGAACGGGCCGAACGGCGAGTTCCAGTTGACCCCGATACCCACCGAAACGCGCGGTTTCGGTGTATTCCCGAGGAATTCTTCGACAAAGCCCGCCGAGAAGCCATCGTTGGGCAAACAGGGTGCCGTCTGGCCGGGCACGCGCGGCGCGGCGGCAGTCGGACCATCCTGACAGGTGAGCGTGGGCGATTTCAGGCTCCACAGCGCGCCGACATCGGCAAAGATCGACGGGCGGATGCCCAGTTCGTTGCCGGCCGAACCCAGCGGAATGCGGATTTCAGCTCGGGCCAGATAATAAGCCCGGCCGCCCAGCGAATCGTCCAGCGCCTGGCGGCGATCCTGCACCACGGAGCCATCCAGACCGAGCGGACGGCGCAGCACGCGCGGGCCGATGCCGCGGATGTTGAAGCCGCGGAACTGCGGCTGGCCCAGGAAGAAGCGGTTGGTCAGGATCACGTCCTGTCCGCCATAACCGAAGGCATAGCCGCCTTCCGCGCCCAGGTTCAGCACGAATCCGGTGCCGAACAACGGGGTGAAATAATCATAATTGGCACGTGTGGTGACGAACTTGATGCCGATGGGAATGCCGGCGACATCCTGACTGAAGGTGAAACGCTGGCCGGCCGATGGCAGGCGCACGTTGTTCAGGCTGTTGTAGATGATCGAATAGCCCAGCGTGGACACCGTACGGTTGCCCAACTGTTCGCACAGGAAGCGGCCGGCACGCAGCGGATCGCAGACGCCGTTGGAGAAGAAGATGGCTTGATCCAGGCCAATTTCTTCGCGGGAAAGGCCATAGCGCAGCGACGCCGCCCAGAATTCGGTGATCGAAAAGCCGGTGCGGACCTGGAAGCCGGTCGAAACCTGCGTGTAGGTGGTGTCACGCGTGTTGTTGCCGGTGAAGCGGAACGAGCGGAAATCGCGGCGGAAAACATCCAGGCCCAGGGCGAGGTTGCGACCACCCAGATAGGGCTCGGTAAAGCCGGCCTCCACCGAGCGGGCGAAGCTGGAGATATTGCCCGACAGGCGCAGTTCCTGGCCGCGGCCGCGGAAGTTGCGCTGGCGCACGCTGGCCGAGAAGATGAAGCGTTCGATCGACGAGAAGCCAGCCGACAATTGCAGTTCGCCGGTGGGCCGTTCCTGGATATTGGCTTCCAGCACGATGCGATCCGGCGTGGTGCCGGGCTTCTGCTCGATGTCCAGCTTGTCCTGGAAGAAGCCAAGCCCAAGCAGGCGATCCTTGGAGCGCTTGACCTTGATCGAGTTGAAGGCATCCCCTTCGGCCAGGCGGAATTCGCGGCGGATCACATTGTCGTGCGTGATGGTGTTGCCGTTGATCGACACACGTTCGACATAGACGCGCGGCACCTCCCCGATCTGGAAGGTGACGTTCATCGTCAGGTCTTCCTTGTTGCGGTCGAACTGCGGGCGCACATCGGCAAAGGCATAGCCCAGAAGACCAGCGGTTTCCGACAGGCTTTCGACGGTGTTTTCAATGGCCTGCGCGTTGTACCAATCACCTTCCTTCATGCGGATGATCGGGCGGAATTCCTTGGGCTTGATGTCGCGCAGCTGGCTTTCCAGCTCGATCTTGCCGAACTTGTAGCGCTCACCCTCTTCCACGACATAGGTGACAATGAAGTCCTTCTTGTCGGGCGTGAGTTCGGCCACCACCGAGGCAACCCGGAAATCGGCATAGCCTTCGGTCAGATAATATTGCCGCAGCTTCTGCTGGTCGTAGGCCAGACGATCGGGATCATAGGTGTCGTTGGAGGTGAAGAAGCGCCAGGTGCGGGACTGCTTGGAAGCCATCTGCTTCCTGATCGCGCCTTCCTTGAACTTGGAATTGCCCAGGATATTGATCTGACGGATCTTGGATTTCGGGCCTTCGCTGATCTCGAAGATCACATCGACGCGGTTCTGTTCGAGCTGCACGATCTTGGGCTCGACACTGGCGGCAAAGCGGCCGCCGCGGCGATAGAGCTCAAGAATGCGGCCCAGATCGGCGCGGGTTTTCGATCGGGTGAAGATCTGGCGCGGCGCGAGGCGGATTTCCTCGCGGATCTTCTCTTCCTTCACCCGCTTGGCGCCTTCGATGATAATCCGGTTGATCACCGGATTTTCCTTCACCTCGACGATGAGCGCGCCATTGTCGTCGCGGATGGTGGCATCGGAAAACAGTTCGGAGGCATAGAGCGCCTTGAGCGCGGTATCGAGCGCATCACGATCATAACGATCGCCGATCGCGAGGTTGAGGTAGGAGCGGACCGTTTCCGGTTCCAGACGCTCGGTGCCGCGCACGACAACGCTGCGCACGATGCCGGCATTGGCGGCAGTGGCCGGCAGCGCAGACTGGTTGCGGGATTCCGACGCGCGCGCTTCGGCTTCAGCCGATGGACGCGCAGGTTCGGCCGCAGGCGGGCGCGGGCGTTGCTGAGCGACTGCCGGAGCCGCCAGCGCCGTCGAGACCAGGAGCGCCGTCAGCGGGCGCCGCCACCCTGCAGCACCACCAGCGTCGCGAACAAAATTGGCTTCCATCAACCCCACCAACCTACCACCATTCAGCCCTGCGGCTCGCCGGTTGATCCCGCGATGCCAGAAACTACTCACAGCCAGACGAGCGGACCCTGTCATCCCAACAAGTTCGCCAGACGGTTCCACAGGCCGACACTAATCATGTCGTGCCAGGTCAGCACCGCCATCAGCGACATCAGCGCGGCAAAGCCCGACATGAAGGCCCATTGCTGCACCTTTTCCGCCATCGGCTGCCGCCGCACCGCCTCGATGCCGTAGAGCAGAAGATGGCCGCCGTCCAGCATCGGGATGGGCAGCAGATTGATGAAACCAAGGTTGATCGAGAAGAAGGCCATGAACGCCACCGCCGAAAGCAGACCCAGGCTGGCCTGCTGACCGGCGATTTGTGCGGTCTTCACCGGGCCGCCCATTTCGGTGATGGCGCGCTCACCCACAACCACCTGGCGCAGGGTGCGCCCGATCGTCTGAGTGATGCTCCACGTGTCGATCACCGCCAGGCGCAGCGCATCGGGCACACCAACCTGCTGCACCACTTCCGCCGGCCGCAGGATGCCCAGGCGAGGATGGCGCGAGACATTGCCGAAACGATCGGTGGATTCCACCATCATCGGCGTCACCACGACGCGGCGCTGGGTCGTGCCGCGCTGCACCAGCAATTCGACCCGGTTGCCGGTGCCAGTGACGACCTCGGCCGTGATATCCTCAAACCGCTCGACGGCCTTGCCGTCAACGGAAAGGATGCGATCCCCAACCGCCACGCCGGCGCGTTCGGCGGCACTGCCCGGCATCACGCGCTCCACCACCGGCGGCGAGGCCTGATGGCCCAGCGCCAGATTGAAGCCGGCGAGGATCAGGATGGCAAACAGGAAGTTGATCGCCGGCCCGGCCGCCACGATGATGGCGCGCTGCCACAGCGGCAGGAAGGCAAACAGCCCACGGCGCTCCTTTTCGGGCAGCGACAGGATGGCCGGATCAACCTGGCTGGCCTCGTTCATGTCGCCGACGAACTTCACATAGCCGCCAAGCGGGATGGCATTGATCTTCCAGCGCACACCGCGCCTGTCGGTCCAGCCCAGCAATTCGCGGCCAAAGCCAACGCCGAATGCCTCGATCTTGGCGCCAAACAGACGCCCGGCGAGATAATGGCCGCCTTCATGCACCACGACCAGCACGGCGATCATCGCAATGAAGCTTGCCAGCGTGAAAATCAGACCGGGTTGCGGCAGGAAAGCGAGTTCGCTCATGCTGCGCGCTTCGCCACCAAGGCACGGGCGGTCCGGCGGGCGGCAGCATCAATCGCCATCACCTCTTCCAACGTCGCCACCGGGCCCGAAGCCACCATGTTCAATGTTTCTGCCACGATGGCGTCGATATCAAGGAACCCGGCTTGCCCGGCGATGAACGCCGCGACAGCAATTTCGTTGGCCGCGTTCAGGATGCACGGCGCACTGCCACCGGCACGCATCGCCGCCCACGCCAGTGCCAGGCAGGGAAAACGTTCCAGATCAGGCTTTTCGAACGACAGGTTCGCAATCGCTGCAAGGTCGAGACGCGCGGCTGGCGTGGCGATGCGATCCGGCCAGCCCATCGCATAGGCAATCGGAATCCGCATGTCAGGACTGCCCAACTGCGCCAGCACGCTGCCATCGACATATTCGACCATGGAATGAATGACCGATTGCGGATGCACGATCACGTCCAACCGCTCCACATCAACCGGGAACAGTTGCGCGGCCTCGATCAGTTCCAGGCCCTTGTTCATCAGGGTCGCCGAATCGATGCTGATCTTGGCGCCCATGCTCCAGGTCGGATGCTTGCAGGCATCAGCCACAGAAACACCGCGCATCTCGTCACGGCTTTTCGTGCGAAACGGCCCGCCGCTGGCGGTGAGGATGACACGCTCCACCTGCGCCGGATCATCGTGCGGGAAGACCTGGAAGATGGCATTGTGCTCGCTGTCCACCGGCAGCAGCGTGGCGCCGTGCGCGGTGGCAGCCGCGGTGACCACCGGGCCGGCACAAACCAGCGTTTCCTTGTTGGCAATACCGATCTGCGCGCCGCGCTTCACGGCCGCCATGGTCGGCGGCAGGCCGGCGGCGCCGACAATGGCGGTGATCACGATCTCGGCATCACGGGCGGCAGCGTCGACCAGCGCGCTTTCCCCGGCGCCGCTTGCAATGCCGGTGCCGGCCAGCGCCGCTTTCAACGCCTCGCCCTTCGCTGCATCGGCAATCGCCACAAAGCGCGCGCCACAGGCTTTCGCCGCACTCACCAGCCCAGCCACATCGCTGCCGGCGGTAAGCGCCTCGACCTGCCAGCGGCCAGGATTGCGCGCCACCAGATCGAGCGTCTGGCTGCCCACCGAGCCGGTGGCGCCCAAGATGGTCAAACTGCGCGTCATCCCGCCCACCCGGTCATGGCAAAGGCCCCCGCCCCGGCAACGGCGGCCGGCACCAGGCCATCGAGGCGGTCCATCACGCCGCCGTGGCCGGGCAGCAGCGTGCCGCTGTCTTTCACGCCGGCCTGGCGCTTCAGCCCACTTTCATACAGATCCCCCAGGATCGACAGCACCGCCAGCGGCAACGCCAGCACGGCGAGCCGGCCAATCCCCGCCAGATTGGCATGGCCCGGCCACAGCATCGCCAGCGCAGCGGCGACCAGCAGGGAACCCGCCAAGCCGCCCGCCGCGCCACTCCAGGTCTTGTTTGGGCTGATCGCCGGCGCCAGTTTCGGGCCACCCACCGCGCGGCCGGTGAAATAGGCGGCGATATCAGCGCCCCACACCACGGCCATCACGAACAGCGTCGCAAAGAAGCCCCACGG
>JAIXQM010000016.1 GCA_027485735.1 Sphingomonadales bacterium
ACATAATAATCGGCGGTCCATTCGATCAGGCGGCGCAGCGGCTCGGCCAGCGGCGGCAGGTCGAGCCGCGCCGCCACCGGCCGCAACCGGCTGGCCGGCACATCAGGCGCCGCCAACCGTTCCGCATCCCATACCACCCCTGTGATGCGGCGCGGGCCCAGTGGCACTTCCACTCCGTCACCGGGTTGCAGCACCATTCCGGCCGGCACGGCATAATCCAGCGCCCCCAGCCCATGCTGGAAGGGGATGACGCGGACACGAGATGGGGGCGAAGTCACCATCCGACAGATAGGCAATCGCCGCATCACATGCTAGGCGCGCCGCACATCAAAGAGGCCTGTGCATGATCCCCCGCTATTCCCGCCCCGACATGGTTGCCATCTGGGAACCGGAAGCCCGCTTCCGCATCTGGTTCGAGATCGAGGCGCATGCCACCCAGAAGCTGGCCGATCTGGGCGTCGTCCCGCAGAGCGCCGCCAAGGCCTTGTGGGACTGGTGGGCGACCAAGCCGGCCATCGATGTCGCCGCCATCGACGCCATTGAGGCCATCACCAAGCACGACGTGATCGCCTTCCTCGATTGGGTGGCGCAGCAGGTCGGCCCCGAAGCGCGCTTCATGCACCAAGGCATGACCAGCAGTGACGTGCTCGATACCTGCCTCGCCGTGCAGCTGGCGCGCGCGTCTGATATCCTGCTTGCCGACCTAAATGCCCTGCTCGCCGCCATCAAGCGCCGGGCGCTGGAACACAAGTTCACCCCCACCATGGGCCGCAGCCACGGCATCCACGCCGAGCCGACGACCTTTGGCGTCAAGCTGGCGCAAGCCTATGCCGAGTTCGACCGTTGCCGCGCCCGGCTGGTGGCGGCGCGGGCCGATATCGCCACCTGCGCGATTTCGGGCGCGGTCGGCACCTTCGCCAATGTCGATCCGCAGGTTGAGGAATATGTGGCGCAGCAGCTGGGCCTGTCGGTTGAGCCGGTTTCCACCCAGATCATCCCGCGCGATCGCCACGCCATGTTCTTTGCCACGCTGGGCGTGATCGCCAGCAGCATCGAACGGCTGGCCACCGAAGTGCGCCACCTGCAACGTACCGAAGTGCTGGAAGCCGAGGAGTATTTCTCGCCGGGCCAGAAGGGCAGCAGCGCCATGCCGCACAAGCGCAACCCGGTGCTGACCGAGAATCTCACCGGCCTTGCCCGCATGGTGCGCTCCGCCGTCACCCCGGCGCTGGAAAATGTCGCCCTGTGGCATGAGCGCGACATCAGCCACTCATCGGTGGAGCGTTACATCGGCCCCGATGCCACCGTCACGCTTGATTTCGCGCTGGCGCGGCTGACCGGCGTGGTCGACAAGCTGCTGGTCTATCCCGAACGGATGGAAAAGAATTTGAACCGCATGGGCGGCCTCATCCATTCGCAGCGCATCCTGCTGGCGCTGACCCAGGCCGGCCTGACCCGCGACGACAGCTATCGGCTGGTGCAGCGCAACGCGATGAAGGTGTGGGAATCCGATGGCGCGTTGAGCCTGCTCGATCTGTTGAAGGCCGATGCCGACGTGTCCGCGCGATTGTCCAACGCCGAATTGGAAGGCCTGTTCGACCTTGGATATCATTTCCGTCACATTGATACGATATTCACCCGCGTGTTCGGCTGAACTTTGACCACCCAGCCCACTGGAGTTTGCATGATGAACCTGCTGCTTGCCCTTATTCTTGCCGCCCTGCCGGCGGCTGCTCTGGCGCAAACCGCGACCGAAACCTCGGCGGCGCCGGCAGCTGCGGCCGTCACGCTCGACACGCCGATTGAAGTGCTGATCGCGGCTGAAAAGACCAAGGCCATCCTCGATGCCCGTGTGCCGGGCCTGACCAGCCATCCGATGCTCGACCAGTTCAAATCGATGAGCCTGAAGCAGCTGCAGTCGATGGCTGGCGGCCAGCTCACCGATTCCATGCTGGAAGCGGTTGCTGCCGATCTCGCCAGCGGCAAGTAGGGATCCTGGCTGGCGTTCTCGGCCCTGTCCTGCACGCAAGAAAAATGTCACCCTGCCGGGCATGAGGCCTGATCCGGAAACCCCCGCGCCAGCCTTGGCCGGGGCACCTGCATGAGTGACGTCAAGAAAATCTGGCTGACCGCCGATGACCTGCTGGGCGACAGTTTCCGGCTGGCGAGGGCCGTGCTGGAAAGTGGTTTCCGGCCCACGCACCTGGTCGGCATCTGGCGCGGCGGTGCGCCGATCGGCATTGCCGTGCAGGAATTTTTCGACGTGCACGGGGTGGAATGCGATCATATCGCCATCCGGACCGCGAGCTATACCGGCATCGACCAGCAGTCGAAGACGGTGAAGGTCTATGCGCTGGGCTATCTGATCGACACGCTGAACGCCGACGACCGGCTGCTGGTGATCGATGACGTGTTCGATTCCGGCCGCAGCATCGAGGCGGTGCTGACCGAACTCAAGGCCCGCTGTCGCGCCAACATGCCAGCCGATATCCGCATCGCCACCGTATGGTACAAGCCGGCGCGCAACCAGACCGCGTTCAAACCCGATTATTTTATCCACGAAAGCAACGAGTGGCTGGTGTTCCCGCATGAAATCGACGGGCTGACGCCTGAAGAAATTCGCGCTCACAAGCCAGCGGCCGACGTGATCCTGGCGCCGATCGAAGGACTGAAAAAGTGACCGGATTTGCTTCGCGCGAGGCCCGTGCCGCCTTCATCGCCGGCCTGCCCAAGGCCGAGCTGCACCTGCACATTGAAGGCAGCCTGGAGCCGGAGATGATGTTTTCGCTGGCGCAGCGCAATGGCGTCAGCCTCGTATTTGACAGTGTGGAAGCGATCCATGCCGCCTATGATTTCTCCAACCTCCAGGATTTCCTCGACATCTACTATCAGGGCATGGCGGTGCTGCTGACGGAGCAGGATTTCTTCGATCTGACGACAGCCTATCTCGACCGCGCCGCCACCGATGGCGTGCGCCATGTCGAGATTTTCTTTGATCCCCAGGGCCACACGGCGCGCGGCGTGCCGATCGCCAACGTGGTCGGCGGCATCGCCCGCGCCCTGACCAAGGCGGAGGAGCGCGGGATCACGTCTCAGCTGATCATGTGTTTCCTGCGCCACCTGCCCGAAGCCGACGCCAAGGCCACGCTGGATGCGGCATTGCCCTTTCTGTCGCTGATCCACGGTGTTGGCCTTGATTCGAGCGAAGTCGGCCACCCGCCGGAAAAGTTCGCCCGCGTCTTTGCCCGCGCCCGCAGCCTCGGCCTCAAGATCGTCGCCCATGCCGGCGAGGAAGGGCCGCCCGATTATGTCTGGCAGGCGCTGGACGTGCTGCAGGTGGACCGGATCGACCATGGCAACCGCGCGCTGGAAGATGCCGCGCTGGTGCAGCGCATTGTCAGCGACGGGCTCACGCTCACCGTTTGCCCGCTGTCCAATCTGAAGCTGTGCGTGGTCGACGATCTTGCCCAACACCCGCTGCGTCGCATGCTAGCGGCCGGGTTGCGGGCGACGGTGAACAGCGATGATCCGGCGTATTTTGGTGGCTATGTGAACGCCAACTTCGTCGCCGTGGCCGATGCGCTCAACCTGACGCGGGACGAGATCATCACGCTCGCCCGCAACAGCTTCACCGGCAGTTTCCTGCCGCCGGCAGAGCAGGCCGTGCATCTCGCCGCCATCGACAGCTTCGCCGCCACATATTGACCAGGCGCGGCGCAGCCAGCATCAACAGCCCAACTCTCGGGGGAGCGAACATGACCAAGGCCGATATCGGATTGAACAGCTGGTTCAGCCGGCGGGTGCAGCAAACGCCGGACCGGCCGGCGCTCACCTTCGAAGGCACGACCCGCAGCTATCGCGAGATGGGCGATGCCGTGAACCGGCTGGCCACGGCGCTGAAAACCGGCGGCATCTGCCGCGGTGACCGGGTGGGTTATCTGGGCCTCAACAACCCGCTCTATTTTGATTTGTTGTTTGCCGCCGCGCGGCTTGGCGCCATCTTCGTGCCGCTGAACTTCCGCCTGACGGGCCCGGAACTGGATTACATCATCAATGATGCCGGCGTGCACACGCTGGTGGTCGATGGCCCGCACCGGCCGGTGATCGACAGCGTACGGGATCGCCTGTGTTGCCGGCGCTTCCTGTCGGCCGATGGGCCGGCGACAAGTTGGCAGCCGATCACGGAGTTTGTGGGCGATGCCGCCCCGCTGGCCGATCGGGTGGAAACCGCCGAGGATGACGTGGCGGTGATCATGTACACATCGGGCACCACCGGCCGGCCCAAGGGCGCCATGCTCACCCACGGCAATTTCTGGTGGGCCAACATCAACGGCGCGCTGGGCGCCGATGTGTCCGAGAAGGACGTGAGCCTGGTGATGGCGCCGCTGTTCCATATCGGCGGCCTCAACGTCACGCCTTTGAGCTGCTGGCAGAAGGGTGGGCATGTCGTGCTGCACCGTGCCTTCGATCCGGCGCGTTTCATCGCCGATGTGCGCGAATATCGGGTCACCACCACCTTCGCGGTGCCGGCGATGCTGCTGTTTGTCGCCCAGCAGCCGGATTTCGAAGCGGCCGATCTGTCGTCCTTGCGCGTCATCATGTGCGGCGGCGCGCCGGTGCCGGAACCCTTGTTGCGCCTCTACAACGCCCGCGGCATTCCGATGAACCAAGGCTATGGCCTCACCGAAACCGCGCCATCGGGTACCTATCTCGGCCCCGATTTCGCGCTGGCCAAGCTGGGTTCGGCCGGCAAGCCGATGTTCTTCGTCGATCTGCGCATCGTGGCCGAGGATGGCCGCACGCCGCTGGGGCCGAACGAGCGCGGCGAAGTGATCATGCGCGGGCCCAACATCATGCGCGGATACTGGAACAAGCCGGAAGCAACCGCGGCGGCCATCGATGCCGAAGGCTGGTTCCATAGCGGCGACATCGGCTATCTGGATGAGGACGGCTTTCTCTATATCTGCGACCGACTGAAAGACATGATCATCAGCGGCGGCGAGAACATCTACCCCGCCGAGGTGGAAGCCGTGCTCTATGATCACCCGGCCATCGCCGAAGTGGCGATCTTTGGCGAACCCAATGAAAAATGGGGAGAAAGCGTCACGGCGGTGGCAGCGCTGAAGCCGGGGCAGCGCCTGGACCTCGAAGCGCTGCGCGCCTGGGCCACCGAACGGCTGGCGCGTTACAAGCTGCCGACCCGGCTGGAGATCGTCACCGCCCTGCCGCGCAACCCGGCTGGCAAGGTGCTGAAGTTCGAACTGCGCGATCGATTCAAGCGTTAACGCGGAGGGGCGATCGCGGCCGGCAGATCGCGGCCATATTTCACGAAGGCGGCCTTCACGTCGGGCCGGGCCTTCAGGGCGCGCAAAGCAGCCTTGGTCAGCTTGTCGGGTGCGTTCGGGCGGTCGTTGATCAGGAAGGGCTGAAGTTCGAACAGCGCATCGTCGCGGCTGCTTTCGTCGTCCAGCCGCTTGATCAGCACGGCGGCGGC
>JAIXQM010000214.1 GCA_027485735.1 Sphingomonadales bacterium
AAAAGCCGGCTGGACGAATTGACCCGCGAAGACACGCGCAAGGCCGGTTGACCTCTCCATAGCGCCGCGCCAAACATTGGGCGTGAGCATTGTCATCCCGCTGACCCCGACCGCAGCCGTTCGCCAGGTCGCTTTCACCCGTATCGAGCTTGACCGGATCATGTCGCTGTATGGCCGCATGGTCGCCGCAGGCCTGTGGCGCGATTATGCGCTGGAACTGGGGGCCAAGGTGGCGAGTTTCTCAGCCTTCCGCCGGTCCGCCGAAAATCCGGAGGTGCGGCTGGTGAAAGACCCATCCCTGCGCCAGCGCCAGGGCGAATGGGTGCTGTATGGCGAAGGCGGCGTGGTGCTGAAACGCGGCCATGAACTGGCCGGCGTGCTGGCCGTGATGGAACGGCGGCTGCTGAAAGCCGTGGAAGGCTAAGTGTTCGCCTGCGCGGTGGTGGGCAGATGGGCACGCAGGCCCGCCGGCAACCGCGGCACCAGCAGCGCCCGTGCCCGCCGCCAACCTGCCGAAAGCAGGACCAGCATCAGGCCAACCAGCAGCAAGCCCACATTGCCGCCGATCGAAAGATTGCCGCCCTGCCCCACCAAAGTCTGGATGGCGAAAATGGCATAGCCCAACGCAGACACGATCAGCGCGCGCCGATCGATGCCCAGCGCGACAAGGGTGAGCAGCGCAAAGACGATCACCACAAACACCGCCGTTCCCGGTCGACCGCCCGTGGCGCTGAGGCCCGTACCGGTGAACAGCGGGTGCACCAGCATGGGCGCTGCCAGGAGGTGCAACCAGAAGGCAATATCGGATCGGCGCGTGATACGCGCCGGATCGCGGCTGTCATACCACATTGCCAGCGTGAAGACGCCAACTCCGCACAGCAGGACCAGCAGGGTGAGGATATTGATGCCAACAATGGCAAAGGCCGGGCCGATGATGCCGCCAGCCAGGCTGATAACGGTCAGGCTCAAGGCGCCAGCGCCGGCCGCCACGGTGATAGGCACCCGAAACCGCCACCAGTGCGCGGCGGCAGCGGCGGCCGTCAGCATGCCAGCCGCCGTCAACATGCCGCTGGCTTGCAGGATATTGCCATTGGCGGCGCCAAGACGCAACGCCGCGAGACCACCAAACAGCCCTAGGACCGCAAGGAATGCCGCTGCGGAATAGCTGAGCAGCAGCAACACGCTGGGCAACGCCATGCGGCGTTGGCGGGTGAAATATTCCGACAGGGCCCAGCTGGTCGCGGCGACGGCGACGGCCGACGCCAGTTCAGACATTGGCAGGGCGATTGCGCCGATGGCCAACAGCAGCATGCCAATGGCGATGGCCACGAAGATATCATTGAAGCCGGTAAGCAGACGAAAGGATTCCTCGTCGCCGCCAGCCGTGCCACGGCGCAACTGGCGGGCGAAGACCACCAGTCGCTCGCGGGTGGGCGCATCGATCACACCGGCCGCCACAGCGGCGTCCAGATCGCGCTCCTCGATCACCGGATGGTCAGCGTGCGCCGCCCAGCGCCATCGCCGCCTGCGCGCCGCCATTGTCCGGTGCCACTTCGCCGGTGCGGTCGCTGATCTCGGCAAAGCGCGCCGCCACGTTTTCGGCGGTCAGTTCGTCGGCACCAAGATGGATGCCGCGGGTAAGCGTCACGTAGGCGCGCTCGATGCCGCCGCCGCCAGCGTTGAGGATCACGTTGGTCGGCGCTTCTTCCGACACCAGATAGACCGACGCCGGCACCACGGTTTCCGGGCCCAGCTTTTCCAGCATGGCCGGCGGCATCAGGTCCTCGGTCATGCGGGTCGCTGCAAGCGGCGCAATGGTGTTCACATGCACGTTGTACTTGGCGCCTTCCAGCGCCAACGTCTTCATCAGGCCCACCAGCGCCAGTTTGGCCGCGCCATAATTGGCCTGGCCAAAATTGCCATACAGGCCGGTGGAGGAGGTGGTCATCAAGATGCGGCCATAGCCCTGCTCGCGCATCAATTCCCACACAGCCTTCGTGCAGTTGACACTGCCGATCAGGTGAACGTCCATCACGGTGCGGAAATCGTCCAGCGTCATCTTCACGAATGTCTTGTCGCGCAGGATGCCGGCATTGTTGATCAGGATATCGATGCGGCCCCAACGTTCCTTGACGTTGGCGACCATCTTTTCCACAGCCGCCATGTCGGTGACGCTGGCGCCATTGGCCATGGCTTCGCCGCCGAACGCGGTGATTTCATCCACAACGGCCTGCGCCGCCGAGAGCGACGCGCCCGAACCATCGCGAGCGCCGCCGAGATCATTGATGACCACCTTGGCGCCACGCCGCGCCAGATCAAGCGCATAGGCCCGGCCCAGGCCGCCGCCGGCACCGGTAACAATGGCAACACGCCCTTCAAAGCTGATGGTCATGAGATGCTGTACCCTTGAATTGTTGGAATCATGTTCGCAGAAGGGCCGTTTAACCAAGCAGGCCGGTGCTGCAAAGCGATTCCGCCACTGCGGTACAGAGGCAAAGCGCCAAAACGGGCCGATCAGGCGGCCACTTGCGCCGACACTGGCGTTGCGTCCAGCGAATAGCCGGCCGAGCGCACGGTACGGATCAGATCGGCCAGTTCCTCTCCGCCCGGGCCGGCGTTCACGGCCTTGCGCAGACGGCGAATGTGCACGTCGACCGTGCGCTGTTCCACATAGACATCACGGCCCCACACGGCATCGAGCAATTGTTCACGGCTGAACACACGGCCGGGATGTTCGAGGAAATGGCGCAGCAGGCGAAATTCTGTGGGGCCGAGCTGCACGGTGCGGCCGTCGCGGGTCACCCGATGAGCGGTGGTATCCATGGCGATGCCGGCAAATTCCAGCGCGCCGCCCTGCAGGGCCGGGCGCAGGCGGCGCAGCACGGCGCGGATGCGGGCGACCAGTTCGCGCGGGGAAAACGGCTTGGTCATGTAATCATCGGCGCCGGTTTCGAGGCCGCGGATACGGTCAGCCTCGTCACCGCGCGCGGTGAGCATGACGATGGGCAGGTTGGCGGTGGCCGGCGCGCGGCGAAGGCGACGGCAGACTTCGATGCCCGAAAGATTGGCGATCATCCAGTCGAGAATGACCAGATCGGGTTTTTCCTCTTCGGCCAGGGTCAACGCTTCCTCACCATCTCCGGTGCGGACTACGTCAAAGCCTTCCTTTTCAAGATTATAGGTCACCAACTCAACAAGGCTGGCGTCATCTTCAACAAGCAGGATCTTGGCGCGCATGGGGCGATCTCCTGAGGGTTATTCGGGGCTGTAAACTGTTGACGTGAAATCATTCTTCGGCCGCTCGGCCGGACGCTGACCAGTGACAGAGTAATAAACCATCTCGGCCACCGAAGTTGCGTGATCGCCGATCCGCTCCAGATTCTTGGCGACGAACAGCAAGTGCGTGGACGGCGTGATGTAGTGCGGATTTTCCATCATGAAGGTGAGCAGCGCGCGGAACAGCGAGTTGTAATATTCGTCAACCTGCTGATCCCGCTGCAGAAGCGCCACTGCCTTCACCGGATCACGATCAACGAAGGCATCGAGCGTGTCGCGGATGATTTCCACCACCACGCGGGCCATTTCCGGGATGATCACTGCCGGGGCCACCGGCTGTGACTGGGCCACCACGGCAGAACGCTTGGCGATATTCTTGGCATAATCGCCGATCCGTTCCAGCACGCCAGCGATCTTCAACGCCGCCACGATCTCGCGCAGATCATCAGCCAGAGGCGCGCGCAGCGCGATAATGCGGACCGCCAGCGCCTCAGCCTCGGCTTCCAGCGCATCGAGACGCTTGTCATTCTCGATGATGGTTTGCGCCGCTTCGGCATTGCGGCTCATCAGCGCGTCCACGCTTTCAGCGATCTGGGATTCACACAGGCCGCCCATGCGGGTGATCACCGCGCGCAACTGGGCGATATCCTCGTCGAAGCTCTTGACAGTGTGGGCGGCGAATTCTGCCATGACTTTTGCCTTTCAGGGGCGGCTGATCGGGGGCGGATCAGCCGTAACGGCCGGTGATATAGTCCTTGGTGCGGGTCGCTTTCGGGTTGGTGAAGATCGATGACGTGTCATCATACTCCACCAGCGTGCCAAGATGGAAAAAAGCCGTCTTCTGCGAAACGCGCGCAGCCTGCTGCATATTGTGCGTGACGATGACGATGGCATAGCGGCCGCGCAGTTCGTCGATCAGTTCCTCGATGCGCGCCGTGGCGATCGGATCGAGCGCCGAACAGGGCTCGTCCATCAGGATCACTTCGGGATCAACCGCGATGGCGCGCGCGATGCA
>JAIXQM010000224.1 GCA_027485735.1 Sphingomonadales bacterium
GTCGCCCGCCAGCTCATGCGAGCCCAGTCACGCTAACCACGCGCGGTCAACAATCAGCCGGTCCGCCTCCTCGCGCACCACCTCGGCGACGAAAGGCACCATCACCGTGCCGCCGCTCGCCAGCGCGATGTCGAGGATGTCGGAGGCGCCGAAATTCTCGATGGATTTCACGGTGCCAACGGTCGCGCCGGTTTCATCCACCACACTGCGGCCAAGATAATCGGCGACATAATATTCGCCCTCGTCCAGCGCCGGCAGGGCGGTGCGGGCAACGGTGAGGGTGAGGCCACGCAGCGATTCCGCGACATTGCGATCGGTCACGCTCTCGAAACGGGCAATGGCGGTGCCGGGTTTGTCGGCACGGATGGCCGCCAAAACCAAGGCCCGCCCGCCCGCATCGAAGCGGGCGTGACGGGCCAGGGATTGGGCGTCGTCGGTGAACAGCTTCAGCCGCACCTCGCCGCGGATGCCATGGGCGCCGGCAATGGCGGCCAGCACGATCTGATCGGCCGCCATTGCACGCGTGCCTTAAGCGGCCGTTTCGTCGTCGGCAGCAGCTTCGGCGGCCGGCGTTTCTTCGGCGGCCACTTCTTCAGCAGCAGCTTCAACCGGAGCTTCTTCAGCCGGAGCTTCTTCAGCCGGGGCTTCTTCGACGGCCGGAGCGGCAGCAGCTTCGGCAGCAGCAGCTTCAGCAGCGGCAGCGGCTTCAGCGGCTTCGGCTTCAGCAGCAGCGGCGGCTTCGACGGCTTCAGCAGCCTTCTGGGCGGCCATTTCGACACGTTCCTTGGCCTTGGCGCCCGGCTCACCCTTGTTCGGGTTGTTCTTGGCAGCGCGGGTGCGCAGGCCAGCGGCATCCAGGAAACGGGCAACACGATCGGTCGGCTGCGCACCAACACTCAGCCAATAGGCCGCGCGCTCGGTGTCCAGCTTGATGCGCTCGGGCGAATCCTTGGGCAGCAGCGGGTTATAGGTGCCCAGCTTTTCCAGGAACTTGCCATCACGCGGGCTGCGGTTGTCCGACACGACGATGCGATAGAACGGACGCTTCTTCATGCCGCCGCGGGCAAGACGAATAGAGGTAGCCATTTTGATCTTTCCTTCAGTAATTTGCGTTGATTAGAGTTATTTTCTGCCAAACTTGTTGAAGCCGGGCGGCAGGCTGCCCATGCCGGGGCGGCCGAACATGCGGCCAACTGCCCCCAAATCGATGGCACCGCCGGGGCCTTCACCGCCGGCGCCGCCTTCCGGCCCGGGCATGCCACCGCCCATTCCAGCCAGCATCTTCATCATGCCCTTCATGCCGCCCATCTTCTTCAGGCGCTTCATGACATTGGCCATTTCCTGGTGCATCTTCAGCACCTTGTTGACATCCTGCACGGTGGTGCCGGAACCATTGGCGATACGGATCTTGCGCTTGGCGGTGAGAATTTCCGGCTTGGTGCGTTCCTTCATTGTCATCGACAGGATGATCGCTTCCATGCGGTCCAGCATCTTGGGATTGACCGCGCCGCTGTCCATCGCCTTCTTGGCGGCGCCCATGCCCGGCATCATCGCTGCCAGGCCCGAAAGCCCGCCCATTTTCTTCATCTGCGCCAGTTGCTGGCGCAGATCGTCCATGTCGAACTGGCCCTTGGCCATTTTCTCGGCCATTTTTTCGGCCTGATCGGCTTCGAAATTGGCGGCGGCCTTTTCCACCAGGCCAACAATGTCGCCCATGCCCAGGATGCGGCCAGCAACCCGGCGGGCGTCGAACAATTCCAGCGCGTCGAGCTTTTCGCCGACACCGGCAAAGCGGATTGGCGCACCGGTCACACTGCGCATCGACAGCGCCGCGCCGCCACGGGCATCGCCATCCATGCGGGTGAGGATCACACCGGTCAGCGCCACGCGTTCCTTGAAGGCAGCCGCGACATTCACCGCGTCCTGACCGGTCAGGCTGTCCACAACCAGCAGTATCTCGTCCGGGGTGGTGGCGGTGGCGATGGCGGCCATCTCGGCCATCAGCGCTTCATCAACACCGAGGCGGCCGGCGGTATCGAGCACCACCACGTCAAAGCCCTGCAGCTTCGCGGACTGGCGGGCGCGCTCGGCAATCTGCACCGGCGTCTGGCCGGCAATGATCGGCAGGGTGGCGATGCCGGTCTGTTCACCCAGCACGCGCAATTGTTCCTGGGCGGCCGGACGGGCGACGTCCAGGCTGGCCATCATGACCTTCTTGCGTTCACGGGTCGAAAGCCAGCTTGCCAGCTTGGCGCTGCTCGTCGTCTTGCCGGAGCCCTGCAGGCCAACCATCATCACCACGGCGGGCGGCGTAACGGCAATCTTCAGCGGGATTGGTTCTTCTTCACCGCCGAGCAATTCCACCAGGCAATCGTTGACGATCTTGACGACCTGCTGGCCCGGCGTGACCGATTTGATGACTTCGGCGCCGATGGCACGCTGGGTGGCGTTCTCGATGAAATCCTTGACGACCGGCAGGGCGACATCGGCTTCCAGCAGCGCCACGCGCACTTCGCGCATGGCGGCACGCACGTCGATCTCGGTCAGCGCGCCACGACCGCGCAACCGCTCGAAAATGCCGCCCAACCGCTCGGAAAGACTATCAAACAAAGCCCAGAGGCCCTTCTTAAAAATCGCTCTGCTTCCAAATGAAAACGCGCCGGCGGGCGAAAACTCGCTGGCCGGCGTGCATCCTCGGACGCATGGCCCCCTCCCGGAAGCCGCCGCCTCCTTAAGCGCATGGGGCAGGGCGGTCAAGCACCGTGGGTACGACGGGGTTTGTCGCGGGCAACAGGTCGCTATTCAGGCTTGTGATATTATGTTACTTCTTTACGGTTACATGTTGAAATCAGTAAAACATAACCAACAGTTACATACGCATTCCGGTTGGCCGTTCCGGTGGGCGCGCCGCATCCTGGGGCCGCAGCTTCCACCCGCTTTGCAGGCTGAACTTACCCGCGATCTGGGGAATTATTTCTGGTCTTTTGCGTTTGCCGGGCCGGTGGCCGCCGTGCTGGCGATTGCCGCCGCACTGGCGGTGAAAAGCCTGCCGGCCCTGTTCTTCTCCGGGTTGGCCCTGGCCGGCTTTGCCTTTGTGATCTTTGCCTGCCATGCCGTGCGCACGCCCGATCCCGAGGTTGATCTGGAGGAGGTGGAGGCCCGCTATCTCTTGGGCACCATCATCGTTGCTGTCGGGCTGGGTGGCATCGTTGCTTCCGTTCTTGGGCAGAATTCGCCGTTCTTTGCGCAGGCGTTGGCCGTTATGGTCGCGTTGGCAACACTGGGGGCCGCCAACGGAGCCGGGCCGGGACGTCCGCTGATTGCGCTGGTGCAGTTCCCGGCCATCAGCCTGCCGATTGGCATTGCGCTCATTCGTTTCTGGCCGGCGCCCTGGGGTGTCGGCGCCGGCGCCGGGGTGCTGGTGTTCGGGCTGCTGTGCGTGTCGATGGCCCGCAGCGGT
Organism: Sphingomonadales bacterium; assembly: GCA_027485735.1. Taxonomy (GTDB): domain Bacteria; phylum Pseudomonadota; class Alphaproteobacteria; order Sphingomonadales; family Sphingomonadaceae; genus Sandarakinorhabdus. Next base: position 3,461 of record JAIXQM010000224.1, read on the forward strand.
TATGCCGCCCACACCGAACTGCTGCTGGCACGCGAAGCGCAGGCGGCGGAGCGGCAACGGCTGGACACCGCCGTCCAGACACTCAGCCAGGCCATTACCATCCTGGATTCCGCCACGCGGGTGGTAGCGATGAACAGCAGCGCGATGGCGCTGCTGGGGGTGAAGCCGCTCGATCCGGCCAATCCCCCCACGTTTGCCGAATTGCTGGCCGATGCGCCCAACCTGCAGACCGCGGCCACCAACCGCGCCGAATTCCTCGGCCATGCCACGATGCTGGTGAACCTGCGCCAGCCGTTCAATGCCGCCCTGCACCTGAACGACAATCGCGTGGTCGATCTGGAATGCCAGCCGGTTCCCGGCGGGGGCTGGGTAACGGTGATGCGCGACAGCACCGGCGAGCACAATGCCATTGCCGAACTGAACCGCGAGATCCGTCGCTGCCCGGTTACCGGCCTGCCCAACCGACGCGCCTTCATGGAAGAACTGGATCAGCGCCTTCTTAAAGGCAGCAACTTTGCCTTGATGATCGTCGATCTGGATGGCTTCAAGCAGGTCAACGATCGTTATGGGCATGCCATGGGCGACCGCGTTATCACACGGGTCGGGTTCCGGCTGCGCACTGCTGATCCCGGTTTGTTTGCCAGCCGCATGGGCGGTGATGAGTTCGCAATCCTGGCCGAATCTGATGATGTCGAAGGCGCATTGGCGTTGGCCCGCGTGCTGATCGATGCGGTTGATCAGCCAGCACGGTTCGGTGATGCCGAAATTCAGGTGGGGGCCGCCGTTGGCGTGGCGATGAGCCCCGACAACGGACAAACAGGCGAAGACCTGTTGCGCGCTGCCGATCTGGCGCTGTTGTCGGCCAAGGGTCATCCCGGCAGTCATATCCGCCTGTTCACACCGGACTTGAAGCTGCTTTCGGCGCGCAACGCCGGGGTGGAATCGCGTGTGCGATCGGCACTGCGTGCTGGTAATATCGATGTTGCCTATCAACCGCTGGTCGATCTTGAAACCGGCACGGTGGTGGCGCTGGAAGCGCTGGCGCGCTGGCTGCCCGATGGCGGTGAGCCGGTGGCGCCCGCCGAAATGGTCCGCATTGCCGAAGCCCGCGGCCTGATTGGCACGCTGCGCCGCCTGGTGCTGGAGCAGGCAGCTGCTGTGGTGGCTGGACTGCCGGGGCCGATGAATCTGTGGATCAATGCGTCCGTGCACGATCTGCGCCTGCCCGGCATGGTGGATGAAGTGCTGGCGGAACTGCAGGTCGTCGGCCTGCCGCCACATCGCCTGGCGCTGGAAGTCACCGAAACCGCGCTGATGACCGATGAAGACGCCTGCCGCAGCAATATCGAACGGTTGATCAAGCTGGGCGTGGGCGTGGCCATGGACGATTTCGGCGCCGGTTTCTCCTCGCTCGATCGCCTGCGCCGGCTCCCGATCAACGCGCTGAAAATCTCTGGATCGCTGCTGTCGGGCGCGCCAGGCCAGGCCATGGCCGCCGATATCTTCCGTGTCGCTGCAAGCCTAGGCCATTCGATGGACCTGATGCTTGTGGCCGAAGGGGTGGAAAGCCGCGAGGAGCTGGAGCTGGCCCGAGCTGCCGGCATTCACCGTGTGCAGGGCTTTGCGCTGTCCCCACCGGTGCCGGCCAGCCAGATCCCGGAAGCCATCGCCAGCGCTGAAGCAGCAGCCAACACCGGGTTGCAGTTGCGCGCAGCGAGCTGAATCAGTCCTCGGCGCCGGCCAGCGCGCGGGCGAACTCGCCGGCATCAAAGGGTTGCAGATCGTCCATCCCCTCACCAACCCCGATCGCGTGGATCGGCAGGCGGTATTTCTCCGCCGCGGCCACCAGCATACCGCCACGGGCTGACCCATCCAGCTTGGTCATCACCAGGCCGGTGACGCCCGCCACCTGACTGAACACCTCGATCTGGCTGAGTGCGTTCTGGCCGGTGGTGGCATCCAGCACCAACAGCACATCGTGCGGCGCCGAAGGATCGAGCTTGCCGATCACCCGCTTCATCTTGGCCAACTCGTCCATCAGGCCAGCCTTGTTCTGCAGCCGGCCGGCGGTATCGATGATCAGCACATCGATGCCCTCGTCCATGGCGCGCTTGACGGCATCAAACGCCAGGCCTGCCGCATCGCCGCCCTGTTCGCCCGAAATGATCGGCACGCCCACCCGGTCGGCCCAGATCTTCAATTGGGCGATGGCGGCTGCGCGGAAGGTGTCGCCGGCGGCCAGCATCACTGATTTGCCATCGGCCTTGAACAGGCGGGCCAGCTTGGCAATCGTCGTCGTCTTGCCGCTGCCATTGACGCCCACCACCAGCACCACCTGTGGCCGGCGCGTGATGGCCAGCGGAAGGGCGACCGGCGCCAGCACCTTCTCCACTTCCTCGGCCACCACCGTGCGGATGCCGGCTTCATCAATGCCCTTGGCAAACTTCTGATCCGCAAGCCGTTCGCGGATGCGGCCCGCAACGGCAGGCCCAAGATCGGCAGCAATAAGCGCTTCCTCGATCTCGTCGAGCCGCTCATCGTCCAGTGGCAACGTGCCGGTGGCGAGGCCGGTGATATTGTCTGCCAGGCGCTTGGTCGATTTCGCCAACCCTTGCGTCAGCTTCCCCAGCCAGCTCATGCGAAACGCTCCAGATCAACATCGCCGGTGTAGGCGATCACCGCTGCCCCAGCGAGCAGCAGATGGCCATCGTCGCGCCGCGTCACGGTCAGATCACCGCCGGGCAGGGAGACGCGCACCTGGGCATCCACAAGCCCGCGCCGCTGCGCTGCCGCCACTGCAGCAACGGCACCGGTGCCGCAGGCCAAAGTTGCGCCCGCACCGCGTTCCCATACGCGCAGGATCATGTGATCACGGGCTGTAACCTGCGCGATGCCGACATTCACCCGTTCGGGAAACACCGGATCATGTTCGACGGTGGGGCCGATCTGTTCCAGCGCCACGGCCGCCGCATCGGGCACAAAGAACACCACGTGGGGATTGCCCACCGACAGCGCCACCGGATGGTCCAGATCATCCCAGGCCAACGGCAGGTTGCCGGTGTCCATCGGGTAAGCAACCGGCACCGCATCCCAGTCCCACCGCGGCGCACCCATGTCCACCTCGGCACCGCCCGCATGTGCGTTGCTGTCCAGCAGGCCGCCCGCGGTTTCGATGCGGTGCTGCCCGCCCAGCAAGGTCGCTGCCGCCCGGCTGCCGTTGCCACAGGCGGCCACTTCGCCGCCGTCGCTGTTCCAGAAGCGCAGCCGCAGATCGGCTGTGGTGCTGGGTTCAATCAGGATCAATTGATCGAAACCGATACCGGTGTGGCGGTTGGCCAGCGCCCGCACCTGCGCAGTGCTCAGCACAATCGGCTGTGCGCGTGCATCAAGCACAAGGAAATCATTCCCCAGCCCGTGCATCTTGATGAAGTGCGTCATGCACCCGGCGTTAGCCGTTCAGGGCGGCATCCGGCAAGTCATACTCACCGCGGATCACGGTGCGAGCCTTGCCGGAAAGGATGACGGCATCGCCCTCCACCCGACATCCAAGCCGACCGCCGCGCACACTGGCCTGCACCGCGCTGAACTGCGGCCGGCCAAAACGGGCAGCCCACAGCGGCGCGATCACGGCATGGGCGCTGCCGGTTACCGGGTCTTCATCCACGCCGCACGCCGGCACGAACACGCGGGACAGCACGTCGGAATCTTCCCCTGGCGCGGTGGCAATGAGCATCAGGTCTACACCCGGCGCCAGCGCCAAAATCGCTGCAAAATCAGGCTGCAAGCTGCGGACTTCATCTGGCGAATCGAACGCCGCCACCAGATAATCGTGGCCACGCGCCCACACTTCCACCGGCAGGGTGCCCAGCGCGGCGGAGACGGCGGCTTCTTCCGCCTGCGTCACCGGACGGTTGGCAGGCAAGGCGGGCAGGCGCATCGCCAAGCCATCGCCATCGCGGGCCACGGTCAGCAGGCCGGCCTGGCGGGTAAGGAATCGCGCCAGCGGCAGATCAGGCAGCGCATCAAGCACGACATGCCCGCTGGCCAGCGTGGCGTGGCCACACAGCGCGACCTCCAGCTTGGGCGTAAACCAGCGCAGTTCAAAATCGGCCTCGGCGCCGTCGTGCGCCACAAGGAACGCGGTTTCAGACAGGTTGTTGTCGGCCGCGATGCCCTGAAGCACACTATCCGGCAGCCAACGTTCGAGAAACATCACCGCCGCCGGATTGCCGGTGAAGGCACCATCGGCAAATGCATCAACTTGGGAAAAGGGCAGGCGCATCAGGGATAGACCAGCCCAAAGCGCCAGCCGTCAGCCTCTCGCCAAAACACTTCGCGCTCGTGCCAGCGGCCATCGCGGGCCTGCCAATATTCAATGCGATCAGGCACCACGCGCCAGCCGCTCCAGCGCGGCGGGCGCGGCACGTCGACGGGGAAGCGGGCCTCCATTTCGGCGATGCGTGCTTCAAAGGTGGCGCGGTCGGGCAGGGGCTGGCTCTGCAGGCTGGCCCAGGCACCCAACTGTGATTCCCGCGGCCGTGTGGCGAAATAGGCGTCGGCCTCCGCATCGCTCACCAGTTCGGCGCGGCCGCCGATGCGCACCTGGCGTTGCAGCGATTTCCAGTGGAAATTCAGATGCGTCTGCGGGTTGCCTGCCAGCTCGCTGCCCTTCTGGCTGTCGAGATTGGTGTAGAACACAAACCCGCGTTCATCCCACGCCTTCAGCAGCACGACGCGCAAAGATGGCGCTGCATCCGGCGTTGCCGTTGCGACCGCCATTGCATTGGGATCATTGGGCTCTGCCGCTTCGGCGGCGGCCAGCCATTCGCCGAAACGGGCAAACGGAGCAGGATGGGGCAACAGGTTCATGGCCGGTGGTTAGCCGCCCCGTTGCCCCCTGTCACCTGTGGTTATGCCGCGCACTTGATGCAGCGTGTTGCCGTGGGCAGGGCGGCCAGGCGGGCAGGGGCGATTGCACCGCCGCACACGTCGCATTCGCCATATTGGCCGGCCTCGATCCGAGCCAGCGCGGCCAGGATCTGCTCGGCTTCATGGATGTGCTGCACTTCCATGCCTTCGTTGGTCGCCAGTTCTTCCAGATCATTGGCCTGATCGGAAAATTTGGCTGAAAGCGGCTGGATGGTGGCCTGTTCCAGACGGGCGATTTCGGCCTGAACCTCGGTCAGTCGCGCGCGCAGTTCGGCAGTGATCTCGCTGACATTCATGCCTTTTCTCCTTCCAGAATGGCCGCAATCTGGTCCAGCAGCGCCAGTCGTTCCTTCTTCAGGCCTTCGGCATGGGCATCGTCCATCGCCGGGGTGAAACCCGTCTCGCTGCGGCGGATTTCATCATCCAGTACGGCATAGCGATCAGCCAGCGTGCGGAAATGCCGATCCGTCTCCTTCAGGTGCCGCAACTGATCAGCGGCGGCGGGGAAGATGTCGTGAAGGTCCTGCGGCAGATGGCTCATGTGGTGCTCCCAAGGGGTGTATCTTGCAACCAATGTGGGCTGCCTTGGTTCCGCTTCCCATCGTGGCGATTGCGTATCTGCTGCCGGAATGTGCCGGGCCGCTGCCACACGGTGCCGGCGCGCTGCCGGCGTGTGCCGGGCCGCTGGCGGCATGCACCACATTGCGGTTCCGTAATAATCCCGCTATCGCCAGCGCACCCCATCCCGCTCGGAGCCTGCGCATGATCCGCCCCGCCGCCGCCCTGATCCTGATCACTGCAACCCCTGCGCTCGCCCAACAAGGCCCGGCGCCCGGCGTGCCCACCACCTTGCAAGGCGCACAGGCCCAGCGCCCACCCGCGCCCAAGGCCTGGACCCTCGGCATCGGCCTCGCGCCCATCGTAGCGCCGGTCTGGCAGGGCAGCCGCGATCACGGCCTGTCGATCTTCCCCGATCTGCGCCTCAATTATAAGGATGCCGTCTTCCTCTCCGTGCCCGATGGCCTGGGCTGGAACGCGGTGAACCGGGATGGCTGGAAGATCGGTCCGCTCGCCAAGATCCGCTTTGGCCGGCAGGAGAACACCGGCGGCTCGCCGTTCCTGATCACCGGCGGCTCCACGGCGCTGCGCGGCATGGGCAATGTTGGCCTGGCCGGCGAGTTCGGCGGTTTTGCCCAGAAAAGCCTTGTGAACGGCAAGCTGCGCCTGCGCGCCGAAGTGCGGCAGGGCACCGGCGGCCACGATGGCCTGATTGCAGATACCATCATTGGCTGGAGCGACCGCAAGCGCGACGCCAGCCTGCTGTGGAACCTGTCCCTGCGCGCCACCTGGGCCGACAGCGATTACAGCAACATCTATTTCGGCGTTTCCGCCGCGCAAGCCGCCGCCGCTGGCCTGCCGGCCTTCACCACCGGGTCTGGCCTGATCTCCGCCGGCGTTTCCGGTGCGCTCACCAAGCCGTTGGGCCGCTTTGGCAAGCATGGCGCGCTCACCTTGTTCACCAGCTATGATCGCCTGGGCGATGTGGCGGCGGATTCATCGCTCATCCGCCTGCGCGGGCAGCGCGATCAGGTGTCAGTGGGCCTCAGCTACGGCGTGCGGTTCGGCTGGAATTAAACCCCTCACGCCACCCGCGCTAGTGATCCGCTGCCCACCCCAACGCCGTCGCCGCCACCGGGGCTGCGGCCCACGGTGAGGTTGGCCAGCGCCAGGCTCACCAGTTCGCGGTGCAGCGCCGGCGGCTGCGCCTTGAAACGGGATGATGCCACGATCTGCTCGATCAGAAACCGCGGCTGATAGGCAGCCAGATCAAGCCCCTGTGTCACGGTCAGATCATGCTCGATCGCGCGGATCTGGCCATCCTCGGCCTCGATGCCGTTCGCGGCCGCCACGCTCTTGAAGATGCGCCGCCACGCTTCGGCAGAGGGCGGGCCAATCTCCAGCTTGTACGGAATACGGCGCAAAAAGGCCGGGTCCATCAGATCGGCCGGCGCCAGGTTGGTGGAGAAGATCACCACCGTCTGAAACGGCACCCGGAAACTCTTGCCGGTGGCCAGCTTCAGATAATCCACCCGGTTTTCCAGCGGCACGATCCAGCGGTTGAGCAAAGCGGTGGGCGACACCATCTGGCGCCCGAAATCGTCGATCAGCAAAACGCCGCCCGCCGCCTTCATGTGCAGCGGCGCGGTATAGAAATTGCCGCCGCTTTCATGCTTCAGATCGAGCATCTCCAGCGTGAGTTCCCCCCCCGTCACGATGAACGGGCGGCGGCACGGCACAAAGCGGCCATCAGCCTCATCCCGGTACAGCGACGCCACCAGGCGCGGGCGCGCCACCGCGGCATCGCGATCCACCGGCAGATGCACATCGGGATCAAACACCGTCATCACCTGGCCTTCCACCAGCACGGCATGCGGAATGTGGATCACATGGCGGAACACGCGATCAAGCCGCTGCGCCACCGATGTCTTGCCGTTGCCGGGCGGGCCATACATCAACAGCGCCCGGCCCATGGTGATCGCCGGGCCCAACTTGTTCACCAGCTCATCGGCCACTTCCAGGCCGTCAAAGGCACGGCGCATGCCGGCGGCATCGATGATCTCGTTGGTCACCTTCTGGCGCTGGATCCAATGGGCATAGACCTCCAGCGGCACCGGCGCCGGCCCGGAATAGGCCGAACGCGCCATCGCCTCCCGCGCCCGCAGCTTGCCGGAATCGGTCAATTCATACCGCATGCCCAACTGGCCGCCGCCAACGCTGCCCAGCGCCGCCACCATCTGGCCCCGTGTGGCCGCCTCCAACAACTCCGTCACCAACCCCGGCGGCAACCGCAACGCCGCGCTCAATTCCGCCGTCGTCTCCGCCGTGCCGATAAACAGGAACTTCAACATCAGATCGATCAGAAACGCCTCGGGCAGGCCCGTTTCCGCCACGGTGGAGGGCTCCACCGGCACCCCATCCACGAACTGCGCGAGTTCCTCCGGCGAAATCGCACCCACCGCCACCAGGTTCGGCCCCAACCGGCCGCCCGCCTCGTGCTGGCGATCAACCGCCTGCTCGATCTGCGCCTGCGTGACCAACCCGGCCGCTACCAGCAATTCGCCAATCTGCATGCTCACCCTCGCCAATGATCCTAAATCTGGAACGGCCATGCGCCGCTCTCCCGCACTCCAACCGCTCCAGCGACCCCAATCGCGAGAGTGTTTGTACGCTTTAAGAGTTTACGAATTGCGAATCAGTTTGTTGGGTTGGGGAAGGGGAGGAGAAGAGGGGCCTCCGGCGGGCAGGGACGCAGTCCCTGCACCCGTTTGTTCGTGGGCGGCCTGCTTTCCCGTCACCCCAGACCTCATCCGGGTTCTCGTTTCATCTTGCTGACATCGGAATCTGTACCCTTCCCCAGTCAATCTGGGGCCGGAGCGAGGATTTACATGGAGCGTAAATTATCGTTATCAATACGACATGGTGCCGGATTTATTCATTAATAAATGGCGTAATGCTGAACTCAAGGAGCGCACTGGCTCCCAAAGTCACTTCAACGATCTGTGCGCGCTGTTGGGCTTGCAAGACCCGATCAGCGAAGACCCCAAGGGCGATTTCTTCACCTTCGAAAAAGGCGCCACCAAAACCAGCGGCGGTGAAGGCTGGGCCGATGTGTGGCGCAAGGGCTGTTTCGCCTGGGAATATAAGGGCAAGGCCGCCAAGCTGGAAAAGGCCTTCGACCAGTTGCTGCGTTATTCCATCGCGCTGGAAAGCCCGCCGCTGTTGATCGTTTCGGATATGGATCGCATCCGCATCCATACCAATTTCACCAACACCGTGCAGGAAGTGCACGAAATCACGCTGGAAGACCTGCTCGACGCCGGCAAGCGTGATCTGCTGCGCGCCTGTTTCGATCATCCCGAACGCCTGCGCCCGAAGAAAACCCGCCAGAAACTTACCGAGGATGCGGCCAAGGAATTTGCCGCCATCGCCGAAGGGCTGCGCCAGCGCGGCTTTGAGGCGCATCTGGTGGCGCATTTCGTCAATCGGCTGGTGTTCTGCATGTTTGCCGAAGATGTGGGCCTGCTGCCCGGCAAGATATTCCAGCGCATGCTGGAAGCCAGTCGCAGCGATGCGGCCCAGTTCGCCGGTTATGCCACCACCTTGTTTGCCGCCATGAAATCGGGCGGCGTGGTCGGCTTTGAAAAGGTGGAATGGTTCAATGGCGGCCTGTTCGATGATGATACCGCGCTGCCGCTGGAAAAGGCCGATATCGAAAATCTGCTGGCCGCCGCCAAACTGGACTGGTCTGAAATCGATCCGTCCATCCTTGGCACTTTGTTCGAACGCGGGCTTGATCCGGCCAAGCGCAGCCAGTTGGGCGCGCATTATACCGATCGCGACAAGATCATGATGATCGTGCGCCCGGTGATCATCGAACCGCTGGAACGCGAATGGGCACAGGTGCGCGCGGGCATCGAAGCGGCGATGGACAAGGCCGACGCCGCCAAGGGCCCGGCGCGCGCCAGAGCGCAGGCCGAAGCGACCAAAGCGATGAATGCCTGGCGCGACCGGCTGGCGAATTTCCGTGTGCTCGATCCGGCCTGCGGCAGCGGCAATTTCCTTTATCTCTCGTTGCTGGCGCTGAAGGATATCGAACACCGCACCGCGCTGGAGGCCGAACAACTCGGCCTGCCGCGCGAATTCCCCCGGCTGGGCCCGGAAAATGTGCTGGGCATCGAACTCAACCCCTATGCCGCCGAACTGGCGCGGGTGTCGGTGTGGATTGGCGAAATCCAGTGGATGCGGCGCAACGGCTTTGATGCGGCGCGCAATCCGATCTTGCGGACGTTGAATACCATTGAGTGCCGGGATGCGGTGCTGGCCCCGGATGGCACACGGGCGGAGTGGCCGGCGGCGGAGGTGGTGGTGGGCAACCCGCCGTTCCTTGGCAACAGCCTAATGATTGGGCAATTGGGCGAGGATTACACCCGCCATCTGCAAGGAGCTTATCCGGAGCTTGCAGGCGGGATCGACCTCGTTTGTTATTGGTTTGCAAAAGCTTGGGCGCTTATGGTTGCGGGGCGTTTGATGCGGGCTGGATTGGTGGCCACCAATTCAATTCGCGGTGGCGCGAACAGAACTGTGCTTATGCCAATTGCTGACAATGGCATCATCTTTAACGCTTGGGCTGACGAAGAGTGGTCGGTAGAGGGCGCGGCTGTTCGAGTCTCGGTAGTGAACTTTGCGGTGGGTGATGCCAGCTTACCAAACTTGAATGGTAGCCCTGTCTCAAAAATTTATGCTGACCTGACCGGCGGTGCCAATGGCTTCGACCTAACAACTGCTGAACGGCTGAGCGAAAACGGCAGTGTCTGCTTTGAGGGGATGAAGAAATACGGACCGTTTGACGTTTCAGGCGAAGTTGCCCGCAACTGGCTGAAAATGCCGACCAACGTGAATGCACGACCTAATTCAGATGTCGTATTTCCTTGGAAAATTGCGATTGATGTTGTGAGGCGACCACGTGACGTTTGGGCAGTCGATTTCGGCCTGACCATGTCAGAGCAGGAGGCCGCCATGTATGAAGCGCCCTTCGCCTATGTGCAGCAGCATGTTCTGCCAGTGCGAAAGAATGACCGTGAAGCGCAAACGCGGCAGTTATGGTGGCGCTATCAGCGCCCTCGCCCTGCCTTCCGGGAAGCGTCCCGCTCAATGGTTCGCTACATCGCAACGCCAGTTGTTGCAAAGCATCGGATCTTCGTTTGGCTTCCCTCGGCGGCTTTGCCATCCAATCTTTTGGACGCCATCGCCCGCGATGACGACACCAGCTTTGGCATCCTGCATTCGCGCTTCCATGAACTCTGGTCGCTGCGGATGGGCACGTTCCTCGGCGTGGGCAATGATCCGCGCTACACGCCGTCCACCACCTTCGAAACCTTCCCGTTCCCGGCCGGCCTCACCCCCGATCTCCCGGCGGCCGCCTATGCCGCCGATCCTCGCGCACAGGCGATTGCGGTGGCGGCGGCGCGGCTGAATGAGTTGCGGGAGAATTGGTTGAACCCGGCCGATCTGGTGGTGCGGGTGCCGGAGGTGGTGGCCTTCTATCCGGATCGCATCCTGCCCAGGGATGAAGCGGCCGCGAAGCTGCTCGCCAAGCGCACGCTGACCAATCTGTATAACGAACGGCCGGCGTGGCTGGACCATGCCCACCGCGCGCTGGATGAGGCTGTGGCCGATGCCTATGGCTGGGGTGATGACTGGCGGGCCGGGGTGCTGACTGACGACGAGATATTGGCGCGGCTGTTCCGGTTGAATCAGGAGCGCGCCGGGAGGGCATGAAGCGGGACCCCGCATCACGTGCGGGGTGATGGGTTAGGGGCTGCCCCAAAACAAACGGGTGCAGGGACTGCGTCCCTGCCCGCCGGAGGCCCCTCTGCCTACCTCAGCCCTTCGCCTTTCGCATCATTTGTTGCCTGACACGATTTCGATGAAATCGGCGGCTGCCTGATCGGGCACATCGGCCAGGGTCATGGCGGCGAGGGTGAAGGGGGCGATGCCGGGCACTTCATAGGAGATCAGGCCGCCTTCCGTGCAGGCCTTCAGCGCGCCGGAGCGGGGGGCCATGGTGACGATCAGGCCGTGCCGCGCCAGGTCCACACAGGCTTTCTGGCTCGACAGGCGAAAGCGCGGAAAGCCGGAGCGCTGCAGGGCTTCGCGGCGATCGGGTGCCAGATTGGCGGCAAAGCCTGGATCAAAGCCGGCGATGGCCCAATCATGCTGGAGCAGGGCATCTGCATCGCGGTTGGTTGCTGCGGGGTGGGTGGGCCCGCACAGGAGATGATAGGGTTCTTCGATCACCGGTTGAATTTTGAGGTCGCGCCGGCCGGCAAAGGCCGCGAGCGAACCCGAATGATAGAGCAGCAGTTGCGCGCGGCGTTGGTGCAGGCGTTGGACAGCCATATCGGGCGGCAGATATTCCACCTCTACCCCGATGCCCTTGTGGTTGTGGGCGAAGGCGGAGAGTGCGGCGGGGATGAAGCTTTCAAGGATGGCCGGGCCGCACACGATCGACAGGCGGCGCCCGGCGGCCAGCACGCGGGCCTTGCTTTCTTCGGCATGGGTCAACAGTTCGGGCGCCAGTTCGATCAGGCGCCGGCCGGCCGCTGTTGGCACCACGGATCGGGTTGTGCGTTCGAACAGGCGGACACCCCACAGTTCTTCGAGCGTCCGGATGCTCTTGGTCATCGCTGAATGGGTGACGCCAACTTCGTCGGCGGCGGCGGAAAAGCTGCCGAGGCGGGCGACGGCTTCAAACCGGCGGATCAGGACGAGATCGAGCGACATGTTCCATTACCTACATAATGGGGCAGAATAACTCAATTGTTGTCCACAACCGGACCACCTAACCAGGGGGCGTGCTTTGGGGGGAGAGTTAGATGACCGCGATGGAGTTCGTGCGTTCCAACATCGTCCAGTTTTCCGCGCTGGCGTTCCTGGCGATGATTGCGGTTGAACAGATCGCGATCCGGTTGTTCCACCGGAGGGGCAAGACCCCGTTGAAGGACAGCGGGGTGAGCATCGCGATGGGCTTTTTGAGCGAGCCGGCCAATGCCGCCACCGCATTCATCACCCTGGGCGCGCTGGCGGCGGTGGAACCCTTCCAGATCGCCACCATCCCGGTCACCTGGGCGACCTTCCTGCTGTGTTTCGTGCTGGATGATCTGCGCTTTTATGTGCACCACCGGATTGCCCACCGGGTGCGCTGGGTGTGGGCGATGCATGTCGTCCACCATTCCAGCCAGAATTATAATCTGCCGATTGCCTTGCGCCAATCATGGACCAAGCATTTCACCGGCACGATGATGCTCAAGATCCCGCTGGTGCTGGTTGGCTTCGATCCGATCATGGTCACGTTTTGCGGGGTGCTGAATGCGACGTACCAATTCTTCCTGCACACCGAAACGATCGACCGGATGCCGCGCTGGTATGAAGCGATCTTCAACACGCCATCGCACCACCGCGTGCACCACGGCACCAACCCGCGCTATCTTGATGCGAATTATGCCGGCACGCTGATCATCTGGGACAGGTTGTTCGGCACGTTCGAGGCCGAGCGCGCCGATGATCCGCCCGTCTATGGCCTGGTCAAGCAGTTGGACACGCTCAACCCGGTGACCGTGCTGACGCACGAATATGTTGGCATAGCCCGTGACGCCAGCCAGCGTGATCTGCGCTGGTGGCAACGGCTGGCCTATGTGTTTGCGCCGCCGGGCTGGAGCCATGATGGATCGCGCGAGACGACCCAATCCATCCGGGCCGCAGCGGGCTTTGCCCCGGACGCCCGCCGCCGGACGGGCAGCAGCGCGGTGCCCGCCGAATGAGTGCGCTGCTGCCTCAGCATTTCGCCGTGACCGAAGCGGTGGTGGTGGCGGCCGGCGTTTATGCCATGGCCCGAACCGCGCGGATCAACGCCTGGTGGGCCGTGGGGATCGCGCCCTTCATGCTGGCGGCCCTGGTGGGCACCATCAGGATCAGCGCTGGCCTGGCGGGCGACTTCGAACTGGTTCACCAGTTCCTGTCGCGGGCCGGCGCGGTGTTTGGGCTCGGCTGCATGATCGGCGTGATGGCCGGCCGAGCCCGCTGGTTGGCACCGGTTCTGGGCGGAGCGGCGGGCATATTGGCCGTGCTGGTTCCGGGCGCGATGGTGCCGACCTTTTTGGTGCTCACCTTGGTGGGAGCATGGCTGGCGTATCGTGCCGCCGACAAACAGGCGCGGCTGGTTGCGGCCAGTTTCACCTTGCTTCTGATCGGGCGGCTCGCGACGGATCCGCTGCGCGCGGCGCATCCGGCGTTGGCCTGGCATCTGTTCCACCTGGCGGTCGCCCTGTGGTTGTTGCTGCTGGCCATTTTTGTCATTCCGCGACTGCGGGCGCGCTGAGGCTTCAGGCCTTCGCTTTGCGCGCGCGCTTTACGGGCGCGGCGGTTTCTTCCTCCACGGCGCGCGGGGATGCGGCGAGCAGCGGCGCCAGATATTTCCCGGTCCAGCTGGCCTCGCACGCGGCCACCGCCTCTGGCGTGCCGGCCACCACGATCTGGCCGCCCTTGTCGCCGCCGTCGGGGCCGAGATCGATGATGTGGTCGGCGGTTTTGATGACGTCGAGATTATGTTCGATGACGACGACGCTGTTGCCTTGTTCCACCAGGGCGTGGAGGACTTCGAGGAGTTTGCGGACGTCTTCGAAGTGCAGGCCGGTCGTGGGTTCATCAAGGATGTAGAGCGTGTTGCCGGTGGCGCGGCGGGAGAGTTCCTTGGCGAGTTTTACGCGTTGGGCTTCGCCGCCGGACAGGGTGGTGGCCTGCTGGCCGATCTTGACATAGCCGAGGCCGACTTCGAGCAGCATGGCGAGCTTTTCGCGGATGGGCGGCACGGCCTTGAAGAATTCGACGCCGTCTTCGATCGTCATGTCCAGCACGTCGGCGATGGATTTGCCCTTGAATTTCACGTCCAGGGTTTCGCGGTTGTAGCGGTGGCCGTGGCAGACGTCACACGTCACATACACATCGGGCAGGAAGTGCATTTCGATCTTGATCAGGCCATCGCCCGAGCAGGCTTCGCAGCGGCCGCCTTTGACGTTGAAGCTGAAGCGGCCGGGTTTGTAGCCGCGGGCCAGCGATTCCGGCAGGCCGGCGAACCAATCGCGGATGTTGGTGAAGCAGCCGGTATAGGTCGCGGGGTTGGAGCGCGGGGTGCGGCCGATGGGGGATTGATCGATGTCGATCACCTTGTCGAGGTGGTTCAGCCCATCGAGGCCATCGTGCGGGGCGGCGAGCAGCCGGGCGCCGTTCAGTTCGCGGGCGGCGGCGTTGTAGAGCGTATCGATGGTGAAGGTGGATTTGCCGCTGCCCGACACGCCGGTGATGCAGGTGAAGGTGCCGAGCGGGATGCTGGCGGTGACGCCCTGCAGATTGTTGCCGCGGGCGTTCTTCACGGTGAGTTTCTTGCCCGATCCCTTGCGGCGCTTGGCCGGCACCGGGATGGAGCGGCGGCCTGACAGATAGGCGCCGGTGATGCTGGTGGGGCTGTCGAGGATATCCTGCAGGCTGCCGGCCGCGACGACTTCGCCGCCGTGGACGCCGGCACCGGGCCCCATGTCCACGACATAATCGGCGAGGCGGATGGCGTCTTCATCATGTTCCACCACCAGCACGGTGTTGCCGAGATCGCGCAGGCGTTTCAGCGTGATGAGCAGGCGATCATTGTCGCGTTGATGCAGGCCGATGGAGGGTTCATCGAGCACGTAGAGCACGCCCGACAGGCCGGAACCGATCTGGGAGGCGAGGCGGATACGCTGGGATTCGCCGCCCGAAAGCGTGCCGGATTTGCGATCGAGGTTGAGATAGTCGAGCCCGACATTGTCGAGGAAGCCGAGGCGTTCGGTGATTTCCTTGAGGATGCGATCGCCGATGGCGCGTTGTTTGGGCGTGAGATGATCGGCGACGCCGCGCGCCCAGGCCAGCGCCTGGCCGACGGGGCGGCGGACGGCGGTGGAGATGGTTTCGCCTGCGATCTTGACGCTGAGCGCTTCGGGGCGGAGGCGATCGCCGTGGCAGACTTCGCAGGGGGAGGGGGACTGGTAGCGCTCCAGCTCCTCGCGGATCATGGTGCTTTCGGTATTGAGGCGCTTTTCGAGGTTGCGGACGACGCCTTCGAAGGTTTTGACGACCTCATAGGCCTTGCGGCCGTCTTCGAAACGCAGCGGGATGGCGCGGCTGCCGGTGCCATAGAGCACGGCGCGGGCGGCTTCATCCGACAGATCGGACCATTTGCTTTTCAGGGTGAAGCCATAGGCGCGGCCGATGCTGGCCAGCACTTGCAGATAATAGGGCGAGGGCGGGTTGGATTTGGCCCACGGCGCGACGGCGCCCTTTTCCAGCGTGAGCGCGTGGTTGGGGACAATGAGATCGGGATCGAAATGCTGCTTTTCGCCGAGGCCGTCGCAGGCCGGGCAGGCGCCTTGCGGGGCGTTGAAGGAGAAGAGCCGCGGTTCGATTTCAGAGATGGTGAAGCCGGAAACCGGGCAAGCGAATTTTTCCGAGAAGAGGATGCGGCGCTCATTCTCCGGTGCATCGGCGGGCGCGTCTGCCAGTTCGACGAAGGCGAGGCCCTCGGCCAGCTTCAGCGCGGTTTCGAAGCTTTCGGCCAGGCGGGATTCCAGGCCTTCCTTCACCGCCAACCGGTCGACCACCACGTCGATGTCGTGCTTGTATTTCTTGTCGAGCGCCGGGGATTCCTCGATGGCGTAAAACTCGCCGTCGATCTTCACGCGGGTGAAGCCGTCCTTCTGTAGCTGGGCGAGTTCCTTGCGATACTCGCCCTTGCGGCCGCGCACGATGGGGGCGAGCAAATAGAGGCGGGTGTTTTCCGGCAGCGCCATGACGCGATCAACCATCTGGCTGACGGTTTGCGCCGTGATCGGCAGGCCGGTGGTGGGCGAATAGGGGATGCCGACCCGCGCCCACAGCAGGCGCATGTAATCATAGATTTCGGTGACGGTGGCGACGGTGGAGCGCGGGTTCTTGCTCGTCGTCTTCTGCTCGATGCTGATCGCCGGCGACAGGCCCTCGATATGGTCCACGTCCGGCTTGGACATCATCTCCAGGAACTGGCGGGCGTAGGCGGAAAGCGACTCCACATAGCGTCGCTGGCCTTCGGCATAGATGGTATCAAAGGCGAGGCTGGACTTGCCGGAACCGGACAGGCCGGTGATCACGGTGAGCGCGTTCTTGGGCAGATCGACGTCGACGCCCTTGAGATTATGCTCCCGCGCGCCGCGCACCTGGATATGGTTCAGCATGAGCCCGTATGTTCCACATTTGTTCAGGCCGTGCAAGCCGGCGTGATCCGGGGTTACGAGGCGCAGACGGAGAGGGCAAGGGCGGCGCTGTCGCGGGGGGTGTTCACCGTGAAACGCGGCAGAGCCACCCCCGATCAAGCCGGGGGTGGCCGTGCCATGCGAAGCTCTACCAGAGGTTGATAGAGCGAAGAACAATCAGTGGGCTGTTACAGCCCTGCCAACCTTCGGTTGCGGCCTTCCAGCCACGTACCGGCGAGCAGTGCCGCGATCACCGCGTAGGACCAGAAGATCAGGCCAACCGCATAGGCCCAGGCCATGCCGCCACCAGCAGAGGTGAGGCTGCCGATGTGGACCAACAGGCCAACCAGCTGGAACGCCGTGGCATACATCGGCCAGAAGCGGTCACTGGTGAGCGCCAGGGCCAGCAGGCCAAGCAGCAGACCAAAGTCCACGGCCAGCACGCCATATTCGACATGCTGATATTCGGCGGTGATCATGCGGGTGGCGAGCGTGGCGGCCAGGAAGCCGATCGCGGCCAGTTGTTCGTCACGGCCGCCGAAACCGAAGGCCAACAGGGCCGCGGCGACAACGGTGACGACAGCAATAATTTCAAGAAACATCGTCCATACTCCAGACGAGAAGCGGTCTCCGGCGCATCAGCGCCTTGAACCAAGTTTCAGCTGAAAAAGGCTTGCGCCCAGATCACGCCGTTCTCAGGCAGCGATCGTGAGGTGGCGGCGCGGAGCGACCGTCTCGTCGAGGCGGGCTTCTTCGGGCGGGCAGTTGCCCATGAAGTTCACAGCATCCAGGCCGATCTGGGTCTGCGCGGCGCGCAGGGCGGCATGGGTGGCGATGATGCGCGAACGGGCCTGGACCAGCTGCTGGCAGGTTTCCATGGCGCCCATCAGGGCGTCCTGACCGATGCAGGCAGCCAGATTGGCTTCCTGGGCGGCCATCGGCATCACGGCGGTGAGTTGGGCCACAGCCGACACAGCGGCATTGATGGCGGCTTCAGCGGCGAACAGCTGCTCAGCAACCTTGTTCGCGGCGAGACGACGTTCTTTCAGCATAGCACAATCCTTTTTGAGAAAAGAACTGGCAGCTGATACGCGCAGCCAGTTGGTTAGACGCCCTTCCGGACGCCACGCAACTGGTTCCGGAAGTTCTAAACGAGTGTCTTCAGTGCAGCCAGGGCAGCGAGAATGCCGCCGAAGCTGAGCGCAGAGGCCATGGCGATCCCCATGATCCAGCCAAGCCTTTGGCCGATTCCGAGATCATTCTTCTGACCCCACGGCCGTGTCTGGTGAAACGGTGTGGTGTGGAATGGCCGGGCACCAATGCCAGGGTCGGGGGCTGCAATGCCCGGCCAATCCGTTGCAAGCGTCGCCGAAGCGATATTGCCTGATGGTGCAACTGGTTGGGCGAGGGAGCCACCTGATGGACCAACATCCAGCTTGCCAAGATCTGGGTGCAGCGTCCTTGCGAGGGATCCATGTTCAAGCTGATTGGGGTCGCTGGAACGATTGGAGGCTGCACCAGGTTCCTGAGAAGCCGGTGCCCCAATCGTCGCTGATTTCGCGTCGTCAGCAATCTCCGAAGCTTGGTATATCAATTCCTGATACGCATCGCCGGTCGCGTTATCAGCAACGGGCTGGGCGATACCGAGGAGAATCTCGGTGTGGACAAGGGCGCGGGCCGCCTCGATCCGGTTGGTGACCTCAAGCTTGCGTATGGCCTGGCGCAGCCGCATATCAACGGTATGCGGCGACACACCGAGCTGGCGCGCGATGTCCTTGCTGGTCATGTGTTGGAAAACGAGGCGCAGGCAGTCGCGCTCCGCATCGGTCAGCAGCGTCACACGCGGGTTGCGCGGGCCATCAGAGTCTTGCCGTGTTGCCACAATAGAACACAGTGACGGGAAGGCGGCAAAGTCAAGCGTTGCCACGCCCGCACCCCCGGAATTCTTGTAAATTCGACCACTGAACATAGCCGCGACCCCATGCGACGCTAGAAACCAACCTGATTTATGAGCCTTTCTCCAAAGGGAAACAAGGCAAAACACACGCTTTGATCCCGAATGGGCATCAAAATCAACTTGATCTAAATCATTTTGCAATGGTTTGGCAAGGCTTGTTGAATTTACGAGTCAAACCCTCTGCCCAAGCCCAGCGAATCCCGATCAGCGGCGAATCACCCCGGATCGACCCAGGACGGGACATCCTCTCCAAACATGGGCTTTTCGCCGTTGGTAAGGCCTGCCACGATGGTGACTTATCAATGATTGAGATGGGGTTTGATAGGCTGATGGGCTGGGAATCAGAGATTGATGAGCTGGGTCGGCGCCGGATTGCCGCGCATGGCATGGGCGGGCCTGAGAAACTCACGCGCCAACGCGACCAGGGCAAGTTGAACGTGCGCGAACGGCTGGCGGCGCTGGTCGATCCCGGCAGTTTTCACGAGGTGGGCGAGTTGGCTGGCTTTGCCCGTTATGACGATGCCGGCGAGATGACCGGGTTCCAGCCGGCGAATTTCCTGTTTGGCCAGGCCACGATCGATGGCCGGCCGGTGGTGGCGACCGCCGATGATTTCACCGTCCGCGGCGGTGCGGCTGATGCCAGCCTGCACCGCAAGCTGATCGCCGCCGAGCAATTGGCCAGCGAATATCGCCTGCCGTTGATCCGCATGATCGAAGGCACCGGCGGCGGCGGCAGTGTGCGCACGCTGGAAAGCGCCGGTTACACCTATATCCCCGAAATCCCGGGCTGGGAGCTGATGACCGCCAACCTTTCCCAAGTGCCGGTGGTGGCGCTGGGGCTGGGGCCGGTGGCCGGGCTGGGTGCCGGGCGGATGGTGATGGCGCATTATTCGCTGCTGGTGGATGGCCTCGCCCAGATGTTCGTCGCCGGCCCGCCGGTGGTGGCGGCTGCGGGTGAGCATCGCACCAAGGAGGAACTGGGCGGCGCGGCCATCCATGCCGCCAATGGCGCCGTGGATGATCGGGTGGCGAGCGAGGCGGAGGCTTATGCCCGCACGCGCTGGTTCCTGTCTTACCTGCCGTCCTCGGTGGAGGAACTGCCGGCGCGCGCCGTCAACCGCGATCCGGCGGACCGTGCCGAGGGATGGCTGATCGATGCGGTGCCGCGTGATCCGCGCCGGCTCTATCCGGTGCGGCCGATCGTGGAAGCGGTGGTGGACAAGGGGTCGTGGTTCGAGATCGGGCGGGAGTGGGGCACCGGTGTGGTGACGGGGCTGGCCCGGCTGGATGGCTGGCCGGTGGCGATTGTCGCGTCGAACCCGGAAAGCCTTGGCGGGCTGTGGACGGCGGCGACCGCGCGCAAGGTCGAACGCATGGTTGACCTGGCTGATACGTTCCATCTGCCGATCATCCAGCTGGTTGATAATCCCGGCTTCCTGATTGGGCGCCGGGCGGAGGAGGAGGCGACTATTCGCTGGGGTTCCAGGGCTTTAGCGGCCATATATCAAGCATCCGTACCCTGGTGCTGCGTGGTAATGCGCAAGGCCTATGGCATGGCGGGCAGCGGCCACGCGCCGGCGGACCGCTTCCGCTGGCGGATGGCATGGCCGTCGGGCGATTGGGGTTCGCTGCCGATTGCGGGCGGGTTGGAGGCAGCCTACCGCGCCGATCTGGAAGCAGCGGACGACCCCGCGGCGAAGCTGGCGGAGATCAAGGCGCGGCTGGAACAGGTGCGATCGCCGTTCCGCACGGCCGAGAAGTTCGGTGTGGAGGCGATCATTGATCCCCGAGCCACGCGAACGGAACTGTGCCGGTTTGCCAATATGGCGCAGCGGGCGTTGAAGCCGGGGGCGAAAGGGCGGGGGTTGCGGCCCTGAGGGGGCGTGCCTCAATCCTGCGGCGGCGGGCTCATCCCCATTGCCTGCATGCGCTTCATGCCTTCCATCAGCTCAGGCTGGGTGACGAAGCCGTCCTTGTCGGCATCGATCATGGCAAAGCCCATTTCGCGGCGGCCAGCAGCGAGCCATTCTTCCTTGCTCCATTTGCCGTCCTTGTTGGCATCGGCAGCGATCAGCCGTTCGCGCGGGGTGGCGGGCGCTGCTGCCTGTGCGAAGGCGGGCGTGGCGGCGAGCAGGGTGAGGGCGAGGAACAGGCGCATCTATTCAATCTCCGGTTGGATGGGGCCAGCCTATCAACGGTTGAGACGGGCGCAATCCCCCGATCCCTCATTCCCGCCGCATGTTGCTCACCCGATCACCGGTGACCGGATAGTCGATGCCTTCGGGAATGGTCAGCCACGGCTCGCCATCGCGGGTAACAAACGCCGGCTGCACATAGGGGGCGGGCAGGGCGCTCACCCGTTCGAACAGGTGTGCCAGCGTTTGATATTGCGCCAGCCGGTGCATGTTGCACCAGGTCGGGAACACCATGGCGGCACGGCCTGCATCATAATCGGCCAGGGCTTGCGCGGCAGTGGTCCAGCGCAGCGCTTGCGCTTCGAAGCCATCGGGGCTGATCACCGCACTGGCAGACCGGCCGGCATCGGCCAGATAGAAGCGCGTATCGAACCGGCGGACAATGGCGGCAGCAGCCGGCGGCTCCCAGCGGGCGAAGGGGATGAAGCGGGCGGCATCCACCTTGTGGCCCATGGCACCCAGCATGCCGGCAAAGCCCACGGCCTCGGCTTCATCCGGCCCGGCGGCGAGCAGGGAACGGGCATGGGCCAGCGCCGCTTCGTCGGGGTGGGGGCCTTCGGTGAGCAGCACGCCGGTTTCTTCCAGCGCTTCGCGGGCGCAGGTGATGCGGGCGGCGGCGTCGAGATCTTCAAGGCCATCAAAGCCCATGGCCAGCAGTTCGTTGCGGGCGATGTGGATATCGGCGGCATCCACCCGGCCGCCGGGGAACACCAGCGCACCGCCGGCAAAGGCGAGCTGTTCGCCGCGTTGCACCAGCAGATATTCGGGCACGCCGCCCGGCCCTTCGCGAGCCAGAATCACGGTGGCAGCCTGGATGGAAACGGGTTTGGCGGGTTCAGTCATGCGGCGATGATAAGCCGCGTCTTGCATGGCTGCATCCCTGTGCTATCGGGCAGGGCGAACCGCCGGGCAGGGCGTGAACAGCAAGGAGCCTTTGGCCATGAGCGTGCGTCCCTGGCGCGATATCACCCGCCGCAAGAGCCGGCAGATCATGGTGGGCAAGGTGCCCGTGGGCGGCGACGCCCCGATCGCCGTGCAGACCATGACCAACACCCCCACCGAAGACGCCGGCGCGACGATCGATCAGATCCGCGCCTGCGAGGATGTGGGCGCCGATATCATCCGGGTGAGCTGCCCGACCAAGGAAGCCACCGCTGCGTTCCGTGCCATCACGCGCGCCGCCAAGGTGCCGATCGTGGCCGACATCCATTTCCATTACAAACGCGCACTGGAAGCCGCCGATGCCGGTGCCGCCTGCCTGCGCATCAACCCCGGCAACATCGGCAGCCGTGAACGCATCCGCGAAGTGGTGAATGCCGCCAAGGCCAACGGCTGTGCCATCCGCATCGGGGTGAATGCCGGCAGCCTCGAAAAGCATCTGCTCGAAAAATATGGCGAGCCCTGCCCGGAAGCGCTGGTGGAAAGCGCGCTGGAGCATATGAAATATCTGCAGGACGAGGATTTCCACGAGTTCAAGATCAGCGTGAAGGCCAGCGACGTGTTTCTGGCGGTCGCGGCCTATAACGGCCTTGCCGAAGTCTGCGATTATCCGCTGCATCTGGGCATCACCGAAGCCGGCGGCCTGCAGGGCGGCACGGTGAAATCCTCCATTGGCATGGGCATGCTGCTGTGGGCCGGGGTGGGTGATACCATTCGCGTTTCGCTCTCCGCCGATCCGGTGGAGGAAGTGAAGGTGGGCTATCACATCCTGAAATCGCTCGGCATTCGCGCCCGCGGTGTGCGCATCGTGTCGTGCCCGTCCTGCGCCCGCCAGGGTTTTGATGTGGTGCGCACCGTGGAAGCGCTGGAAACGCGCCTCGCGCACATCACAACGCCGCTGTCGCTTTCGGTGCTGGGCTGCGTCGTCAACGGCCCCGGCGAAGCGCGCGAAACCGATATCGGCCTGACCGGCGGCGGCAATGGCCGCCACGCTGTGTTCCTTTCCGGCATTTCCGATCACGTGATCGACAGCGAGCAGATGCTGGAACATATCGTCAAGTTGGTGGAAGCCAAGGCGGCCGAGATCGACGCCATCAACGCCGCTGCAGCAGCGGCAGCGGCCTGATCCATGCATGGCGGACCGCCCCGGCCGCGCCGGGTGGAAGAACCCGTGCGCCAGCAGGCGGTGGCCTATGGCTATGCCGTCGCGCTCTGGTGTTTCGGGCTGGGCGCACTGGTCGTGCTGCTCGAAGCCATCGGCCTCGGCTTTGATGGCGACCGCATCACCTGGATCGCCGGCCTTACCGGCCCGGCGGCGCTGGCGTGGCTGCTGAAACGGCTGTGGTTGCCCGACCGGGTGGACCGGGGCGCGCGTTACTGGCTCTTCGCCATTCCCTCCGTCAGCCTCGCCTTCTTCAGCGTGATGTGGATGTTCAAGGCCATGGGGCGGATGCTGTGATCCGGCTGGCCAGCGCCGGGCTGTGGCTGGGCGTGGGCCTCGCCAAGATGGCGGCGCTGGTGTGCTTCATCGATGAACAAGGGCAACGGGCCGTGCTGGCGCTACTGTTGGCGTGGAGCCTCGCAGGACTGGCCCTGTGGCTGCGGGGCTTGCGCCGCGCCTGAACTCCCGCCAATGCGGCAGCCATGATCCGCGCTGCCGCACTTGCCGATATCCCCGCCATCCGTCGCCTGATCGTCGAACTGGCGATCTATGAAAAAGAGCCCGACGCGGTGAAGGCCACCCACGACGATCTGGCCCGCGCCCTGTTCGGGGAGCGGCCGACGGCAGAATGTGTGCTGGCCGAGCAGGATGGGCTGCCGGTGGGCATGGCGCTGTTCTTCACCAATTTTTCGACCTGGACGGGCAAGCCTGGCCTCTATCTGGAAGATCTGTTCGTGATGCCCGCCGCACGCGGTTCCGGGCTGGGCAAGGCGCTGCTCGTGCATCTGGCCGGCTTGGCCGTGGCGCGCGGCTATGCCCGCTTCGAATGGAGCGTGCTTGA
>JAIXQM010000189.1 GCA_027485735.1 Sphingomonadales bacterium
ACGACGCTGCTGGTCGCCTTCCTGTGGCCGCGCCGCTGGCCCTATGCGCTCATGTTCACGGCTTGGATCGGCCTGTCGGCGCTGGTCTGGCACCGGCCCGGCCCGCCGATGCCGCACGCCGATCTGGCAATTTACGCGCTGCCAGCATTGCTGGAGCGTCCGGCCAATGTCGCCCCCATCGCGATATCACCGCCCGATCCCGCCACGGCCAGCGCGCTGGCGCGGGTGCAGCGCCAGATCGAGAACTGGCCCGCCGCGGCCGAACGCGATCTCACCCAGCGCGCCCGCAACCTGCTGCTGATCGCCGCCGTGGCCGATCTTTACGATACTGAACCGCTGCAATCCCAGCTGCCGACACTGGTCGCTGCCGAGCTCAAATCCCGCCTTCCCGCCGCTCAGCGCACCGCCATCCTCATCGCCATTTCGCTCCACCCCGAACAGGGCAGCGTTGCGGCGCGGGAAACGCTGCCGGCCCTGGGCCTGCCCGCCAACGTGGGCGATGAAGCGCCGGTTCGCGGCCGGGTGGCACTCTATGCCGCGCAACTGGCTGCGCAGCCCTGATCAGCAAGGCCTGACGCGGGAGCGACTTGCCAATCCGCAACACCCGCTGTTCTGTGGCGATGTGGGTAATCGAGGAGCAAGCATGACTGCCCTGAAGAGCTTCCCTGCAGCCGTGATCGGGGCGCTGATCGCACTATGCACACCCCTTGCCGCCAGAACCCAGCCTGCGCAGGCCGCACAACTTGTGCCCGCCGGCTTCACGGTGCCCGTCGCGGCCCAAGCGGCCACCTTCAAACTCGTGCCGCTGGGCCCAGCTTTGGTAAAGATCGATTACGATGCCTACATGGCCTCCATCGATCATCTGCAAAGGACCTTCACCCGCAGCACGGATTGGCCGCACAAGAACCTCACCGCTGCCGATGCTATGGCCGACATGGAGAGTAAAGCGGCCCGCTTCCGCAAACGCGAATCCTTCGCCTACGGCGTGCTCACTCCTGATGGCCGCCGCGAGCGCGGCAGCGTCTATATCTCGCCCAGCACTGTCGCCGGCTATGATGCCGTGGTGCGGCTATGGGTGACCAAGACCGAACATGACGCCGGCTTCGATGCGGAACTCTATGCCTGGGTGCAGACCTGGGTGCGCGCCAAATGGCCATTCGCCAAGGTCGCCTACCCCGGCCGTGCCATCGATTGGGCGACCTGGGATGCGCTGGTGACGGCTTCGAAGAAGAACGGGAAAGAGTAAGAGGCCTCCGGCGGGCAGGGCCTGAGGCCCTGCACCCACTTTCGTTTTTGGCAAGCGATTCAGACACCAAACCAGCGCCGCAGGCAATCAATCCCGCCTGCAGCGCTGATGTGCGCGCCTATGGCTTGGGCAGCCCATCATCGAACGGGTGCAGGGACTGCGTCCGTGCCCGCCGGAGGCCCTCTTACGCTTCGTCCCGCAGCACCACCGTCAGCCCCGCCGGCAACGGATCAGGCACAGCGTCCAGCCGCGCCGCGTCGCGGCGGGCGCGGTCGATGATGGCGGGGGCCACAGAGCCTTCCACCACCAGTGCGTCGCAGCGGGCCAGCGCATTCAGCTGGTTAAGGGTGAGGTCGCCGGGGTCGGGGCTGGCGACGTCAATCACCAGCAACTGGGGCGTGGCGGTGGAGGTGCCTTCGACCACCTGCAACACGGCGGCTTCCGGTTCCGACAGCACGGCAAACGGATCGAGCGGGCCGCCTTGCGCCAGCGCGCGTTCCCACAGGCGGCGGCGATCGGTGGGGGTGGGGTGGCGGGCGGCGACGGCGTCGCGGGCGGCGAGGATGGCGCGGGCGAGCGGCCCGAGGCTGGCGGGGAGCAGCGCTTCGAAGCGGGTGCGCAAGGCGCGGGCGAGGCTGGCGGAGGCGCCGGCGGTAGAGATGGCGACGACGACGGGCGAGCGATCGATGATGGCGCCCATCAGGAAATCGGACATGGCGGGCTTGTCCACTACATTGACCAGCAGGCCCCGCGCGCGCAGCCGGGTGGCGGTGGCGTGGGCTTCAGCGTCATCCTCGATGGCGACGAAGGCCAGCACGGCATCGGCTGAGTCTTCACCCACCAACTCGCCACCGGCAGCGCGGACGAGGCGGGCCTTGGCTTCCGCGGGTTCACCGTCGCCAAGGAGGATGACCTCGCGGCCGGCGAGGTTCACGAAGATCGGCAGTTGTTGCATGGCGCGCCTGTGCCTCTGGCTTCAAGCCGGCGCAAGTGCATGCGGATCGGCGACGCGGGTGAGGCGCGCCAACAGCGCAAGGCCGCCGGGGATGGCGGAGAGGCCGGCCATGGCCGCCAGACGCCCCAGCGGGTGCCGGGCGACGGCAAGCGCGGCCATGGCGAGGCGGACGGGGCGGCGGGTGCGGGTGAGCAGCGCTTGGCTGTACGCCGCCGCGCTGGCCCCTTGCGCCAGCATGGCCGCCGCCAGCCGGCCGGATTCGAGCGCAATGGCCATGCCGTCACCGCAGAAGCTGGGGATCACGGCGGCCTGATCGCCCAGCCGCCACAGGCCGTCATCAGTGGCGCGCGCGAGGTGGCCGTACGGCACGCGGGAGATGGCGAGCGGGCGGGGCAGCAGCGGTTCCGCGCTGGCCAACGCAGCAAGAGCCGGCTCCCGGGTCAGCCGCGCCAGCAGGGCGGGCCAGTTGCCCAGTTCGCGATAATGCGCGCCATTGACCAGCAGGCACAGGTTCAGCCGCCCGCCCTCCACCGGTTGCAGCCCGGCATAGCCGCCATCGAAGAAGGTGACGGCCACGGTGCCAGAAAGGCGGCGGGACAGGGCCGCATCACGGAAATACATCTTGAAGCCGATCTCGTCCGGCCCATCGGGGCGCGGCAGGCCCCGCACATCATGCTTGCCGGTGGCAAGCAGCAGGGCCGGCGCGGCGAGGTCCCCCGTCGTCGTCTGCGCCACACCATCCGCCAAGCCGCGCACGCTTACCCCGCGCTGCACGGCGACACCGGCGGCGGCAGCACGTTCGAGCATGGCTTCATCGAGCACGCGGCGGGACAGGCTAAGCGCCGGGAAGGGCAAGGCAGCGGCAGCCTGGCGGTGGCCGGCGTTGATCTCGACGCGGGTGATGGGCACCGCACCCAGGCGGCGCGCGTCCACGCCCAGCCCGGCCAGCGCGGCAACAGCCTCGCCACTGAGAAACTCGCCGCAGATCTTGTCATGCGGGCCTGTCTCGCGCTCCAGCAACAGCGGCGCATGGCCCGATCTGGCCAGATCGATGCCGGCTGCCGCGCCGGCCAGGCCGCCGCCGATGATCAGCGGGGACATGATTCCACCGTCCAGCGGAAGGGGAAATGCCAGCGCACTTCAGCCTGCACGCCGGCCGCCGCCAGCAGCGCTTCCAGTTCGGCGCGGGTGAAGGCGCGGCGCACGGACAGCGCGCCATCATGGGCCACGATCGGATGCCAGCGCAGCAGAAGCGCAAGGGTGCGAAAGCCGGCCCAGGCCAACCAGTGCCGGTGCAGATCGTTGATCAGCCAGCCGACGCGGGCTGTGCGCTCCATCCACTGGATGAACGCCACCAGTTCGTCATCGCGCATGTGGTGGGCAACCAGCGACGAGATGATGAAATCCGGCTGCCAGCCAAGCGCCTCGGCACGGCCGCTGTGGTAGGTGATGCCCAGCGCCGGATCGGTGGCCGCGGCGGCGACCGGCGCAGAACGCGGGTTGAGATCGATGCCGGCCAGTTCGGCGTGCAGCCCGCGCCCCTGCAACCAACGGGCGATGGCGCGCAACATGTCGCCATGGCCGAAGCCAACATCAAGCAAGGTGAAACCAACGCGGCTGGGCAATTGCCGGCGCAGCCAGGCGATGGTGGGCCAGCGTGCCAGCGTTATCGTGTTGACCCGTGCCAGATCGGCGATGACGGCGCCATAGGTGGCGGGATCAAGCCCGTCGGCATCCATCACCTCCGGCAGATCGGCGCGCTTGGAGAAATCCAGCCGCGCGTTTGGCCATTCGGCAGGGACGGCGCTGGATTTCACGCACCCACCGTTTCAAACCGGAAGCTTTCCGCCGCCAGGCCCGGACCGAAGGCCACAGCAAAGCCCGGCACGCCCCTGGGCACGCTGGTGCCGATCCCGGCCATGATGCGTTGCAGGACGAACATGATGGTGGCGCTGCTCATGTTGCCGCATTCGCGCAGCACCTCGCGGGACCAGTTCAAGGCGCCCTGCCCGATGCCCAGCCCGGTTTCCACCGCATCCAGGATGGCGCGGCCGCCGCCGTGCACGGCCCACACACCATATTCATCCGGGCTGCGGCCATGCAGCAGATCGACGCCGGCAGGGCCGGCCAGCGCATGTTGCAGGATCGCCGGCACGCGGCCCGAAAGCACCATGTCAAAGCCCTGATCGCCCACACCCCAGGTGATGGCATCAGCGGAATCGGCAATGGTGGCGGCGCGGAAATCGGTGAGGGCGATGCCGGTGGGATCAGCCGTCACCAGCGCGGCGGCACAGCCATCGCCGAACAGCAGCATGGCCAGCAACGATTCCAGTTCGCCCGTTTCCTGAAAATGCAGGCTGCACAGTTCCAGATTGACCACCAGCACCCGCGCCGATGGATCGGACCGGACGAAATGATGCGCCAGCCTGAGCGAATTCACCGCCGCATAGCAGCCCATGAAACCCACGTGCGTGCGCTCCACGCCGGGATTGAGGCCAAGGCGCTGCACCAATATCTGATCGATGCCCGGCGCTGTCATGCCGGTGCAACTGGCAACAACCAAGTGGGTGATGCCTTTCAATTCGGCAGAAGACAGGCCCAATCCGGCGATGGCCTGTTCGGCGAGGCCCGGCGCGGTGGCGGCAAAGCGCGCCATCCGCTTGGCGGTGGAGGGGAACGCGCCGGGACGATAGAAACCCTCGGCGTCCGCGGTGAAACCATCCGGGTCTTTCACCGGCGTGAAGAAGCTCCAGCGGTGATCGATGGCGCTGCGGCCAACCAGGCGCTTGAAGATCAACTGGTCGCGCCGATCCTTGATCAGGCCGCCAACGAAATCCACGAACGCCTCGTGCACATCATTGGGCGGCAGCGCGGTGCCGATACGGTTGATATGCGCGATTGCAGGGGCAGGCATCGCGGAAATTCCTTTTGAGTTGAAGGGCGACAGTGCGCCGGTTGGGCAGGGCTTGCAACAGCACGCACTGCGGCCGATGGATGCGCCATGAACTCATCAGGCATCAGCGCGGTTCCCGGTATATACGTCGGCCATGCCCATTGCGATGTGGCGCGCACCGGCGTCACCCTGATCTTGCCCCACGAACCCGCCGTGATGGCGGTAGACGTGCGCGGCGGTGGCCCCGGCACGCGCGAGACCGATGCACTTAATCCCATCAACCTGGTCGAACGCGCCCACGGGCTGGCGCTGGCTGGTGGTTCGGTGTTCGGGCTGGCGGCCGGCGATGAGCTGGCACTGCTGCTCTCCGCCACCGGGCGCGGCCTGCCGATGGGCGACGGCCTGCCCGCGGTGCCGGTCGTACCGGCGGCCATCCTGTTCGATATCACCAATGGCGGCGACAAGGCGTGGGGCATGGACCCACCCTATCGCCAGCTGACGCGGGAGGCGTTTGCCGCCACCGGCCAGCCGGGCAGTGACGGCCACGGGCCCATCGGTGCCGGGTTCGGCGCGCGGGCCGGCAGCCGGGCGGGCGGCATCGGCAGCATCTCGCGGGTGCTGGATGATGGTCACGTGGTTGGCGCGCTGATTGCTGCCAACAGCTTCGGCGAGATTTATGCCGATGCGCCGCCCGGTGACGGCCCGGTGGAGATGCCCAAACTGGCCAAACATCGCCGCTTCGGGCGGGACAACACGATCATCGGCGCGGTCGCCACCAATGCGCCGCTCACCCGCGCCCAGGCCTTGCGGGTGGCGATGATGGCGCAGGGCGGGCTGACGCGGGCCGTCCGCCCGATCCACACGCCGTTCGATGGCGATTGCCTCTTCGCCCTCTCCACCGCGCCGCCCGGCCTGACACCAGTGGACGATGTGCAACTGATCGAAATCGGCACGGTGGCCGCCGATCTGGTGGCCGCTGCCGTGCGCCAGGCTGTCGGGCTTTATTGAGCCTGCAAGGCGGCGATGCGCTTGGCCAGGGCTTCAAGGCGCGGCGCCAGTGTGACCGCCGCAGCCGGCGCGTCACGCAAGGCTTCAGCCAGCACCGCGCGGCGGTAATCGGCGCCAGCCAGTGGCGCCAGCGCGGCGCCCAGGGCGGATTCGGTCGCTTCCCGTTGCAAGGCAGCAGCCGAATCGGCGGCGCTGCCGGCAGCGCCTGCGCGCGCGGCATCACGGGCGGCGCGGGCCGGGGCAGCGGCGGCTTCCACCTGCGCCACCACGGCTTCCAGCGCGGCAATCTCGGTTTCGGCAGCGGCCGGCGATGGCGAAGGGGTGGGTGCCGGCATGTCGGGCGCGGCCGGAGCGACGGCTTCAGCTGGCGGGGCGCAGTCGGCGTCACTCCGGGGGCAGCGGCCGACACCCGGCACGTTGCGCGGCACCATCGGCGAGATTTCACCGGGACGCGGGTTCAGGCTGGGCCAATCATTGGATCGGCCGGCGCAACCGACCAGCAAAAGGGCAAGAACAAGAGGCTGAGCCATGCGGTGCATGATTTATCGCCTAAAACGGCAAGGAAGAGGTTGCAATGCCCCGCGCGCATGGCTATCAGGCCGGCCTTCACGGTGTGCGCCCGTAGCTCAGCTGGATAGAGCATCAGACTACGAATCTGAGGGTCGGACGTTCGAATCGTTCCGGGCGCACCAATCCCCTCCTTCCAAACCGCAATCACCGGGCCAGCCAGCCCGGTTTTCTTGTGGTTGATCATGTGGTACCGCACCGGCGCACGGCACACGTCGCTAGCCCGTTGCGGATCGTGCAACTGACTGAACGTAAGCGGTTTATTGGGAAAATGGTGGACGCGGCAGGGATTGAACCTGCGACCCCTGCGATGTCAACACAGTGCTCTACCACTGAGCTACGCGTCCACGGGAAGGCGCCTGTTAGTGGCATCGGCCCGGCTTGGCAAGTGCCTTGGCACGTCCTGTGGGGGCCACGGCGCGTCATTTGTCACCTTGGCAGCGGCCAGCCCGCGTGCTTGGAGCGTGCGGGATGATGTTTCGCGCCTCTGCCGCCGGCCAGCCGGCCATTTTCCCGTGGGGGCGCCTGTCGGGCGATGCCGATGGGCGCTGGCCGTTGCTGCTCACCTCGCCGCACAGTGGCCGGCATTATCCACCGGCGCTGCTGGCGGGATCGCGCCTGGCGCTGGTGCAACTGCGGCGGGCGGAAGATGCGTTTGTCGATGCGTTGTTGGATGGCATTGCCGGGGTGCCGGTGCTGGCCGCCAGCCATGCCCGCTCTTGGCTCGATCTCAACCGCCGGCCCGATGAACTGGATCCGGCGATGTTCGATGGGCCACTGGCCGTGCCGGTGGCCGCCACGGAGCGCGTGGCGGCTGGGCTGGGCGTGATTCCGCGCCTCGCTGGCCACGGTCTCGATATTTATGCCCGCGCGCTGCCGGCGGCCGAAGCAGCGGCGCGGGTGGCCAGCCTGCATGCGCCCTGGCACGAACAGGTGGGCCACATCCTGGCCGCTGCCCGCGCGCAACACGGCGCGGCGCTGCTGATTGATTGCCATTCGATGCCATCGCCCACCGGGGCACGGCCGCCGCAGATCGTGCTGGGCGATTGCCACGGCCGCAGCGCCGATCCCGCCATCATGCAGGCGATCGAGGATCATTTCCGCAGCGCCGGTTGGCGCGTGACGCGCAATGCACCCTATGCCGGCGGCCATACCACGCGGCATCATGGCCAGCCCGGCACCGGCATCCACGCCGTGCAGATCGAGATTGATCGGGCGCTTTACCTGGATGGCCACAAGCTGGTGCTGCACGCCGGCGCCACCAAGGTGCGCAGCGTGATGACCGCGCTGGTGCAGCGGCTGGTGGCCGATTGGCCGCAACTGGCTGGCCCGTCACCCTTTGCCGAAGCCGCCGAATAGACACGAAAAGGCCGCGCTGGTGGGGGCAACCAGCGCGGCCAGATCAGAACCTTCATCCAGGTTCGGAAGGTGGCAGGCCCAAGGAAAAATTGGGGCCACGGGGCGGTCACCGAAAGGGGGAAACGGTGCCGCCGTACACTTGATTTGGGGTGGCTCCGGCGGCTTTCAAGAGCCACCAGAGCGATTTTCTCGGCTTTTAGAAGGCAACACGCAGCGACACCCGGATATCGCGGCCGAACAGCGGCGCCACGTCCTTCAGGAAGCTCGAATGACGGCGGGCTTCGACATCGAAGATGTTGTTGGCCTGCACCATCAGCGTGGTCGGCGCTTCAGCACCGAACGGCTTCCACGACAGGCTGGCGTTGACGAGGCTGAAGGCAGCCGTGCGGGTTTCAAAGCTGGCCGTGCGATCCTGCGCCGTCACATGCTCGATCTCCAGCCGGCCGCCAACCACGCCGCCCGTGGCTTCGATGCCGCCGATCATGCGCAGCGGTGGGATGCGCGGCACGGTGCCGCCGCCCGAAAGGATGGTGGCGCGCGTGTAATCGAGCAGGCCGGTGACTTCGAACCGGGTGGCGCCCAGCTGCGCCACCTTCACGCCGGCTTCCACTTCCACGCCCCAGAAGCTGGCATCGGACTGGGCATATTCAAA
>JAIXQM010000142.1 GCA_027485735.1 Sphingomonadales bacterium
CAGTTCTGGATCCACACCGAGGTGATCGGGAAGATGCCGCGCTGGTTCGAAGCGGTGATGAACACGCCGTCGCACCACCGCGTCCACCACGGCACCAATCCGCGCTATCTCGATCGCAATTATGCCGGCGTGTTCATCATCTGGGACAAGCTGTTCGGCACGTTCGAAGCGGAGCGCGCCGATGAACCGCCGCGCTATGGCATCATCCGCAACCTTGGCACCTTCAATCCCTTGTGGGTCGCGGTCCACGAATGGGTGGGCATTTTCCGCGATGTCGCCCACGCCCGCAGCCTGAAAACTGCCTTTGTGGCCGCCTTCGGCCCGCCGGGCGCGCTGTCGGGTGAAACCGCCGATGCCTTGCGGGCACAGTGGCAGGCCGAAACCGCATCGCCAGCATCGCTGCCACCTTCGGCCCTTCCGGCCGAATGATCGCCCGCCGCGGCTTGCTGATCGGCGCCGGCGGCCTCGCTGTCGCCGGGTTGGCCGGCCGCGCCTGGCAGCAGGGCCTGCTGGGTGGCGACAATCCGGCGCTGGCGGCGTGGGATGATTGGGCCAGCCAGCGCCAGGCCGGCCCGTTGAAGCTGGTGGGAGCCGGCGTGCTGGCGTCCAGCCCGCACAATACGCAGCCGTGGACGTTCGCCATCGGACGATTGGGCGTCGATATCTTCGAGGTGCCGGGCCGCAATCTTGGCACGATGGACCCGTTTGGTCGTGAGCGGCTGGCCGGGCTGGGCGGGGCAATCCACAACATGGCGCTGGCCAGCACAGCGCTGGGCCGGGCGGCAAAGGTGAAGCTGCTGCCCGATCCCCAGAATCCGAACCATGTTGCCCGTGTTATCCTCGGTCCCGATGGCAGCGGGCCTGCCGCGCACCCCCTGCTGCCGTTCATTGCGCGGCGCCACACCCATCGCGGCGCCTGGCGCGGCGGGCCGGTGAGCGAGGCAAAGCTGGCGGCCGTGCTGGCCTTTCCGGCCTTTGCCGGCGTGAAGGTCGTGCTGTTCGTTGCGTCGAGCCCGCTGGGCCGGCGTTTCGCCGCCCTCACCGACGAGGCCACGGTGGCCATCACCGGCGATGCTGCCATGATGGCCGACAGCCACCGCTGGTTCCGCCACGAACGCCGCGACGCCGAACGGTTGATGGATGGGTTGACGTTGGCCACCTCTGGCGTCTCTCCCTGGCTGGCCACCGCCGGGGCCATGCTGCCCGCACAATCGGCAGCGGATGAAGGCAAATATTGGCTGGCTTCGACCCGCGACACCCACTTGCCCACCGCTTCACTGTTCGGCCTGATCCTCACGCCTGGGCCGCATGATCGCCGTTCCGCCCTGCTCGTCGGCAGCGCCTGGCAACGGCTGCATCTGAATGCCACCGCCGCCGGCCTGGTCGCCCAGCCGCTCAACCAGCTGCCTGAAATGATCGACCGTGAAGCCCAGCTGCGTGCCCCGCCGCGCTTCGCCCGCGCTGCCGATACCCTGCTCGATGATCCGGCCTGGCGGCCGAGTTTTGCGTTTCGGCTGGGGCTGGCCGATGCCCCGGCCGGCGCTGCGCTGCGCCGCCCGGTCAGTGCCGTGATTGGCCCGCCGGCGCGCATGGCCTGGGAAGTGGAGCAGTGGGAGGCAGCGGGCGGGTCGTATTGAGATTCTGGAAGGACGCAGGGCCTCAAGCCCGCACGAACACTTCGTTGTAATGTCGGCGCGTGGGGTCGTTCACGCTCGGCGTCAGGCCCTTCTCGGCCAGTCGGGCGAATAGGGTTTCGCGGGTGGTGCCGTGCTGGGCAAGATTGTCGGGATCGACTTCGACGATCATCTTGGTGACCTGGGCTTCACCGAGCAGCGGCATCAGTGCTTCGATGACCTGGTTTTCATGGCCTTCCACGTCGATCTTGATGGTGATGCGGCGGCCGGCGGCGACGTTGAGGATGAGATCGGCAACCTGCTGGCTGCCCAGCACCATGATGGCGCTGCTACCGCTTTCGCTGATGTGGGCGATGCCGCTGTGACCGGCTGGGCCGGGATCGAACGCCACGCGCGCTGTGGCGTTGGACACGCCGGCGCAGACGGTGACGACATTGGTGCAGTTGTTGGCAGCAAGGTTGCCGGCGAGATCCGCGAATGTCGTCTGGTTGGGTTCAAAGGCGACCACGCGGCCTTCTGGCCCAAGGTGGCGGCTGGCGACCATGGTGAACAGGCCCAGATTGGCACCGATATCGATGAAGCAGTCGCCCGGCGCCATCGCCACGATCTGGGCGTGGACGTCGCGATAATCTTCGGCCAGCGTGCCGAGCAGGGCAAAGCGGTTGGTGGCATCCTGGCTGCGCACGGTCATCAGCGGGCCATAGACAGAGGGCAAGCGGCGGCCATCGAGCAGACCCAGCAGAGCGCGGATCACCCGGCCTTTGCCGGGATGGCGCGGGGCCTTCACATAGTTGGCAAACCATTCACCCGACACGCACGCACCCCAAAAGCCAGCACCGGCACGTTATCAGCCGGCAGGGCAGAAGCAAGCGTCAGGCGTCGGTGCGAATGGGGCGGGACAGGAAATCCGGAACGCCTTCCGGGCCGAAGCCGGTGAAGCGTTCGCCGTCGTCATCACCATTGCGGCGCGGCGGTGGGGCCAGCGCGATGGCGCGATAGTTGGCAAGCGGATCGCCGGCAGCGGCCTGGCGCACGGTGCGGGGCTTTTCACCCAGCGGCGTGCGCTCGGCGCGGGGCGGGCGGGCGTCGCGGGGCGGACGGGCTTCACGCGGTGGGCGGGCCTCGCTGGGCGCCCGGGCTTCGCTGGCGGGGCGGGCTTCGCGGGGCGGCCTTGCTTCGCGCGGGGTGCGCTCATCGCGGCGGCGGCGATCCGATCGTGGTGCTGCCTCGGCATCCGGTGCAGCAACTGGCGCTGCAACCGGAGCAGCTGCGGCAGGCGCAACATCATCAGCCCGGTCGCGGCGCGGCTTGCGGGCACGGCGGCGATCACCGCTGCGCTCTTCAGCAGGCGCTTCCACTGCGTCGGCGGCCTCGGCCGGTGCCGGCGCGGCCACCTGCACGGTGGCGGCATCACCCTTCCAGCGGGCGATCTTCTGCCGGGTCAGCTTTTCGATATTGGCGAGATTTTCGGCGTCTTCCGGCGTCGCAAAGCTGATGGCGATGCCGGTGCGGCCGGCGCGGCCGGTGCGGCCGATGCGGTGGACATAATCATCCGGGTGCCACGGCATGTCGAAATTGATGACGTGCGATACGCCCGGCACGTCGAGGCCGCGGGCGGCGACGTCGGACGCGACGAGGATGGTGATGTCACCCTGCTTGAAGCGGTCGAGCTCGCGGATGCGATCGCTCTGTTCCATGTCGCCGTGGATCTGTCCCACCGGCATGCGCGCCCGCTTGAGGATATCGGCGAGGTCGCGCACCATCGTCTTCTTGTTGCAGAAGATGATGGCGGTCTTCACATCGTCCTGGGCGAGGATCGAGCGGACCAGATCCTTCTTGTCGCGATTCGATGTTTCCACCACCCACTGGGTGATGTTGGTGTTGGTGCTGGCGGCCCGCGCCACCTCGATGCTCTTCGGGCTTTCCATGAACTGGTCGGCCAGCTTCTTGATCGGTGGCGGCATGGTGGCCGAAAACAGCAGGGTCTGCCGCGATTTCGGCAGCTTGGAGCAGATGGTTTCGATATCCGGGATGAAGCCCATGTCGAGCATGCGATCGGCTTCATCGATCACCAGCATGGCGCAGCCCGACATCAGGATCTTGCCGCGGTTCATCAGGTCCATCAGGCGGCCCGGCGTGGCGATCAGCACATCGACGCCCTTTTCCAGCGCCGCAAGCTGATCGCCCATCGAAACGCCGCCGATCAGCAGCGCCATCGTCAGCTTGTGGTTCTTGCCGTACTTGTCAAAATTCTCGGCAACCTGCTGGGCCAGTTCGCGGGTCGGTTCCAGGATCAGGCTGCGCGGCATCAGGGCGCGGCTGCGGCCTTCGGCGAGGATATCGATCATCGGCAGCACGAAGCTGGCGGTCTTGCCGGTGCCGGTCTGGGCGATGGCGATGATGTCCTTGCCCATCAGCACCGACGGGATGGCCTGGCGCTGAATCGGCGTGGGCGTGTCATAGCCGCTGTCTGCAACGGCGCGCAGCAGGGCATCTGAAAGGCCCAGGTCGGAAAAGCTCATCGTGTTCCTGTGAATGGGGGCGGTGTGCCGCCCGGATTTATTCAGGGCTGCCATGAGGGGCAGGGCGGCAAAAGTCAATGGCCGTACCCGGTTTCGCCTTTGGCCCAAAACCAAACGGGGCGGCTGTTGCCAGCCGCCCCGCGGGGTTCAACCGTTGCCGGTCAGATCAGAAGCGGAAGCCCGCTGCCACACCGTAACGCCGGGGTTCCAGCGTGAAGATGTTGGTGAACAGGCCCGACGACTGGTCGGTGACATACAGGCCGGTGACGGCGCTGTTGTTGGTCAGGTTCTGCACAAAGCCGCGGACATAGAATTTGTCATCCGGGCCGTTGAACTGGATCTGGGCGTTGATCACGGTGAAGCTCGGCACACGGTTGATGGAACCGTTGAAGATGTTGCCAAAGCTTTCGCCGGTGTGAGCCAGATCGACGCGCGGGATGAGGTTCATGCTGTCGCCGATCGGGAAGGTATACTGCACACCCGCCGAGAACTTGTAGGTGGGCGCCTGCGGCAGCTGGTTGCCCCGCAGGTTGGTCAGCACCCCTTCCGGCAGCATCTGCACACCGCCGAAGGCCGCACCCACGGTGGGTGACAGCGCCTGCAGCACGCCGCAGAACGAGAAGGCGCCGGTGGCACCGTTCAGGCCGCTGTCGGTCGGGAAGGCCGACGGTCCGCGCAGGCCGGCACCGGCCTGCAGGCCCGGAATGGCGCCCGCATTGATCAACGTGTTGGCCTGGGCCACGAAGCCGTTGGCACCAGCGGCATTGCCGGCCGTGGTCGGGACCACGGCGCAGTTGGAACCGTTGGAGATGTCCTTGATGATCACGGCATCGCTGCGGCCGCCCGACGGATCGCGCGGGTTGGCGAGGAACTTGTCGCTGGCCACCTTGGTGTACAGATACGACGCGTTCAGGTTGATCAGCAGGTTCCGGGTCGGCGACAGGATGAATTCGCCTTCCAGACCGTAGACATTGGCATCAACGTTGTCGTTCACCGAGGTGCGCGCCGTGATGCGGCTCAGCTGCAGGCCTTTGTACTTGTAGTAGAAGGCGGTGACGTTGGCGCGCAGCTTGCCATCAAGGAAGCTGTTCTTGGAGCCGATTTCAAACGCGTCCACGAATTCCGGGGTGAACGTGTCCGGCACGGCGAAGATCGGCTGCAGCGGCGGGTTGATACCGCCCGATTTGTAGCCGCGCGAGTACGACGCATAGAGCAGATTGTCTTCGGTGATCTGCCAGTCGAGCACGAAACGCCCGGTAACGGCATTCTGGCTGACTTCGCGCACCGAGAAGGGCTGGATGCCGGCGCGGTTGGGATCGCCGTCGAAGTTGCGTCCAGCTGGCGAGTTGAAGGCACTGCCGGTGGTGCCGAACGGCACGAAGAAGCTGGCCAGCGTCGAACGGGCGCTGACGGCCTTTTCGTCGTTGTTGTAGCGCAGGCCGGCGGTGACCTTGAGGTTGTCGGTGAGGTTCAAATAGGCTTCACCGAAGAGGCCATAGCTCTTCAGCGTGTAGCGGGCGGTGTTGTTGCGGAAGAACGGTGTGCCCAGGAAGCCGCCGTTGGCCGCGCCAAGCAAGCCAGAGATGTAATCAATGCCCCAGCTGTTCACGTAATAGCTGTTTTCCGGCAGCGTGGTATCAACATAGATACCGCCAATCAGGAAGTTGAACTTGCCGTCGAACTCGGAGCTGACGATGGCTTCCAGGGTCTTGGCGCGCACGATCTGGTTGGACCGGTCGAAATCCTGCGGCGTGGCAGAACAGGAGCGCTGGCCGCCGTAGGCGCCAAGGCCGGATTCTTCCGACAACGAGGTGCAGAACTGATTGCCGCTGCTGATGGCGTTGACGACGTTGGTCAGGCCAGGGATTGCGGCAGAGAAGGCTCGCGCAGTCGCCAATGCCGCGGTGGCAACCGCCGGGTTGAACACGCTCTGGTTATAGTCGACCGAGCTGTCCACCGCGTTGCGCTGGTACATGCCGGTGACCTGCGCCTTGATGCTGCCGAAGTCATGCTGAATGCGCAGCATGTACTGTTCTTCTTCGGCAAAATAGGTCGGCGTGTAATCGGTGCGGACGTCGCGCACGTTGGCCGGGTTTGTGTGGCCGGCGTAGTTGTACGGATCGGCGCCATACAGGCTGCCGAGGCCCAATGCGCCAAAAGCGGCGCCGCCCTGGGTGGTCAGGAATTCGCGGCTGGTCAGCGTGCCGACAAAGGTGGAATTGGCGTTGATGAAGCCGTTGTCGCGGCGACCGGGCAGGCAGCCCAAAACGCCGGTCGGGTCGGTCTGGCACAGCTGCTTCTGGTTGCGGTTGCGATCATCGCTTTCGCGGAAATAATAGGCCATCGCGTCGACGGTGGTGTTTTCCGTCGGTTCCCAGCGGACGCTGCCGCGGATGGCATAAAGATCGCGGCCATCGATGCGGGTGTTGTTGAACACGTTGGTGCTGTAGCCATCACGCTTCAGATAAGTGCCGGCAACACGGACCGCCAGATTGTCGGTGATGGGCAGGTTGAACATGCCCTTCAGACGCAGTGAATCGAAATTGCCATATTCGATTTCGCCGGCGGCATGGATGGCGTCCATTTTCGGCTTGGCGTTGACAAAGTTGACGACGCCGCCGGTGGCGTTGCGGCCGAACAGCGTGCCCTGCGGGCCGCGCAGCACTTCAACGCGCTCCAGATCGAAGAATTCGGCTTCGAACAGGCGGGTGGCGAACAGCGGCATGCCTTCGGCGTGGATGGCGGTGGCGGAATCGCAGGTCACGCCCACGCACAGATCGCCAATGCCGCGGATGGTGAAGCTGGAACCGGTGAAGTTGCCCTTGGTGAAGGTGACGTTGGGCAAGGTCAGCTGGATATCGAGCGGGTTGTTGATCTGCTGGCGCTGCAGGGCGCCAGCGTCAAAGGCGGTCACCGCGATCGGCACGTCCTGCAGGCTTTGCGCGGTGCGCTGTGCGGTCACGACGATTTCGGCGATGCCGGTGTCTTCATCGGCCTGCGCGGTTTGCGCGAATGCCGGCAAGGCGGCCAAACCGATGAGCGATGCGCTGGCCACCAGGCCTGCACGGATTCCAAGTGCAATCTTCATATGACGTCCTCCCCAAAAACCCAAAAAGCCCGGATCTTGTTACTGGCTCTGATGGCCGGATCCTGTGCCGTGACATGACGCCCGTGTGGCTGTCATGCCGCAATCATCAGTTTGGACAGGCGACAAGGATTTTGTCCAGAGCATCACGGGGTTTGGCCGGTACCGTTGGCGTGTGGTGCGGTGCCTGTGTCTGTCATGCAACAGTTTGATGACATTAAGCCCCGGTTTCAGCGCCGGCGGCGGGCTTTTCGGGCCGGCGGCGCCACCGGAACGATGGCGGCAATGGCGCATTCGCCGCCGGAACGGGCGCCGATGGCATCGCGGCCGGCACACAGCTGGCCGGTTTGCTTCTGCTGGTAATAAAAGCCCTGATAGAAACTGAGCCCCGGACACTCCTGCGCCAGGTGCAGCCGCCAGCGCCGGCCGCCGCGCATGGTCAGTTCGATGGCGCGGTCGCCGTACAACTGGGCACCGGCGATGCCGTTGGTGGCGATGCAGCGTTTGCGGCCGGCGCGCGGCGGGGTGGGCCGTGCCAGCGCGCCATCGTCCACCCGGTCACCGCCCGGTCGCACCGGCACGCGGCGCCAGGCCTGACCATCAAAGCTTTGTGGTGCCGCAGCCGGTGGCGGTGCGCGGCGGTTCTGCGCCGTGGCCGGGCCAGCCAGCAGCATCAGCGCTGCCACGCTCGCCATCACGCCAGACCGAAATGCCGACAATCCTGACTGTTCCCCTGTTGATACCGCAGCTGCGGCTGTGCCTTCCCGTGTAAACCGGTGGCTGCCCCCAACCGCCCGTAAAAGCGGGTGATTGCCCCGCACCGCTTTAACCTTGTCTGAATAGGGGGGCTGAATATGGCCTGCAACCTTTGGGTTCAGCTGTGCCGGGAAAACCGCTAGGGAACGCGCATGATCGATCTCGTGATCCCGCCGCCGCCGTCTGCTGATGCGCTGGCTGCCCTGAAGGCAGCGGCCGGCCGTGATTGGAGCGAGGATCCCGATCTGATCGGCCCGCGGCTGGTCGATTGGCGCGGACGCTATACGGGCGCCACGCCGCTGCTGCTGCTGCCGCGCGATGTTGCCACGTTGCAGGCCATTGTGCGGGCGGCGGCCGCGCATCACGTTGCCCTGGTGCCGCAGGGCGGCAACACCGGGCTGGTGGGTGGCGGCATTCCGCCGGCTGATGGCTCGGCGGTGCTGGTCAGTTGCACGCGCATGAACCGCATCCGCCAAGTTGATGTTGCCGGGCAATTGCTGATCGCCGAAGCCGGTGTGATTCTGGCGGATGTTCACGCGGCGGCGGCCGATCAGGGCATGGCCTTTCCGCTGTCGCTGGGGGCCAAGGGTTCAGCGACGGTGGGGGGGCTCGCCTCTACCAATGCCGGCGGCGTGCAGGTGCTGCGCCACGGCACCATGCGGGCGCTGGTGGCGGGGCTGGAAGCCGTGTTGCCCGACGGCAGCGTGCTGAACCAATTGCAGGGCCTGGCCAAGGACAACACCGGCCTTGATATCAAGCAGCTGCTGATCGGCGCTGAAGGCACGTTGGGCTTCATCACCGCCGTGGCGCTGAAACTGGTGCCGGCACCGCGTCATCGCGCTGTCGCCTGGGCCGGGGTGGACCGGCCGCAGCGCGCGCTTGCCCTGCTTTCCCGCCTGCGTCAGTTGACCGGCGGACAGGTGGAGAGCTTCGAACTGATTCCGGCCGCTGGCGTTGATCTGGTCGCCACCCATCTGGGCCTGGCATCACCGTTGGCCGGCCGCCACGCCTGGGCCTGCCTGGTGGAACTGGCCGGGCCGCAGCCGCTGGACGATGTGCTGGCGCAAGGGCTGGCTGATGCCGATGATGCGGTGATCGCCCAATCCGAAACGCAGGCCGCTGCTCTGTGGCGCCGCCGCGAGGAACTGCCGCTGGCGGAACGCATGGATGGCCCGGCCGTCCATCATGATATCGCCGTGCCGGTATCGGCGATGGCGGATTTCGCCGAAATGGCGTCGGCCGCGATCGAGGCCGCGTTCCCCGGCAGCAGGGTGTTGGCCTTTGGCCACTTGGGCGACGGCAATTTGCATTTTAACGTGCGCGCGCCCGCAGGAGACGCTGCGGGCGCCTGGATCGCCGATCACCGCACGGCAATCACGGCGCGCGTGCATGAAATGGTGGCGGCCGCCGGCGGATCGATTTCGGCCGAACATGGCATCGGTGTGATGAAGCGCGATGATCTCGCCCGCTTGGGCGATCCG
Organism: Sphingomonadales bacterium; assembly: GCA_027485735.1. Taxonomy (GTDB): domain Bacteria; phylum Pseudomonadota; class Alphaproteobacteria; order Sphingomonadales; family Sphingomonadaceae; genus Sandarakinorhabdus. The sequence continues at coordinate 9,479 of JAIXQM010000142.1, forward strand.
GCGCGGTTGGCCGCGATGCGGGCGGTAAAACAGGCGCTGGATCCACTCGGCATCATGAATCCCGGCAAAATATACTGACGCGTCGTGCTGTCGCAGCACAGCCTTGCAGAAGCTTCATCTGCGCTTTAGGAAAGCGCACCAATTCTTCACTCCAGTCACGAAAGCGCAGATAATCCCATGGCCAGCCAGCCTCCTGCCAACCAGCTTCCCCTGTTCTACAACGGCTTGGCGCCGCTGTCGTCGCAACTGCACCCCAACCATGGCCTGAAGCCGCGCGGCGATCTGGGTTTTACCCGCGGCACCCACGCCATCCCGGTGACCGTGGATGAATTCCCGCTGGTGCAGCGCAACTATCCGATCGTGTTTGGCGTGGGCGAAAATCCCGCTCCGCTGGCGCTGGTTGGCCTGCAGGAAGGCGAGAATCTCTATCTGGGCGCCGATGATCAGTGGGAAGCAAACGCCTATGTGCCTGCTTTCGTGCGCCGCTATCCGTTCATGCTGGCCCGCCTGACCCCGGACGCCCAGGAACTGTCGCTGTGCTTTGACGACACCGCGGGCATCGTGGTTGATAACGAAGGCGAGAAGCTGTTCGCCGGCACCGATCCGACCGACACCACCAAGGCCATCCTGCAGTTCTGCGAACAGTTCGAACAGGCTGTGATGCGCACCCGTGGCTTCATGGAAGAACTGACCAAGCTCGATCTGCTGATGGACGGTGAAGTCACCATCCAGCGCGAAGGCCTGGCCCAGCCGGCGGTGTATCGCGGTTTCCGCATGGTTGATGAGCAGAAGCTGCAGAACCTGCGCGGCGATCAGGCCCGCAAGATGGTGCAGTCCGGCCTGATGGGCCTGATCTATGCCCATCTGTTCAGCCTGTCGCTGATCAGCCCGCTGTTCGAACGCCAGTTCGCTGCGACGTCTGCCAACGCGGCCTGACTCCTGATCAAGCGCTGAATGAAGGGGCGGTGGCCAGGCCACCGCCCCTTTTTTCATGTGCATCATCCATCTCTTGACGTGTTACATCGTATCATCATATCGGGTGACTGTCCCCACACTGCCATAGGAGATCCGATGTCGTCGCGTCTGTCGCTTGCAGCCCTGCTGCTCCTGTCTGCTGCGCCGGTGCTGGCCGAAGAGGCTGCGCCGCAGGATCAACAGCACGGCAGCAGCGACCCGGAAATCATCGTCAGCGCGCCCTATGCCCGGGATCGCAAGCTGGTGGCCACCGCCGTCACCGTGCTGCAGGGCGATGCGCTGCAACTGCAGCTGCGCTCCACCATCGGCGAAACCCTGGCGCGCCAGCCCGGCGTGTCCTCCACCTTCTTCGGTCCCAACGCCTCGCGGCCCATCTTGCGCGGCCTTGATGCCGAACGCGTGCGCGTGCTCACCGATGGCATCGGCAGCTTCGATGTCTCCAACACCTCGGTCGATCATGCCGTTGCGGCCAATCCGCTGCTGGCCGATCGCATCGAGATCATGCGCGGCCCGGCGGCGTTGCTGTTCGGTTCGGGCGCCATCGGCGGTGTTGTCAACATGCGCGATCTGCGCATCCCGCGTGAAGTGCCCGATGGCCCGCATGTCGATGCCAATGCCGGCATCGGCACCGCCGCGCGCGAGCGCAACATCGCGGCGGCGCTCAACCTGCCACTGGGCGGCGGTTTCGTCGCCCATGTCGACGGCAGCTTCTTCGAATCGGACAATTATCGCACCGGCGGCTTTGTTTTCAGTGAAAATCTGCGCGCCGAAGCCGCCGAAGAGGGCGGCGAAGTGGCCGAAGAGGCGCAGAAGCGCGGCCGGCTCGAAAACACGGCCGCCCGCACCTGGGATGTGGCGGGCAGCATCGCCTGGATCGGCGAGAACGGCGCCAATTTCGGCGTCGCGGTGAGCCACCTCCAGAATCGCTACGGCATCCCCAACAGCCTCGAGATCGGCCATGACGAGCACGAGGGTGAGCATGAAGGCGAAGGCCACGAGGGTGAAGCGCATGAGGGCGAGGAGGCACATGCCCACGAGGACATCACCCTCAACATGCGCCAGACCCGCGTTGACGTGCGCGGCGCGCTGCCCTTGTCAGGCGCGTTCAAGGAACTGCGCATGCGCGGCGGCTGGGCGAATTACCGGCACGACGAAATCGAACCCGATGGCGCCGTCGGCACCAGTTTCTTCAACAAGAGCTGGGAAGCCCGGCTTGAGCTGGTGCAGGCCGAAAAGGATGGCTGGCAGGGTGCCAGCGGTGTGCAGTATTTCAGCCGCAATTTCCGCGCTGTGGGCGAGGAAGCCTATATTCCGGCCAACGAAACCCGCCAGTTCGGCCTGTTCACCCTGCAGGAATTCGATCTGGGCGCCGTGCGGCTGGAAGGCGGCGCGCGCTATGAACATGCCAATGTGAAATCGGCGCAGGTTGGTCGCGAACGCACGTTCAATTCGGTGTCGTTCTCGGTCGGCGGCTCCGTTGATCTGGGCAGCGGTTTCCGCCTGGCGTTGAGCGGGGCGCGCACCGAACGCGCGCCGTCGGCGGAAGAGCTGTTCGCCAATGGTGCCCACGCGGCCACCCGTGCCGTTGAAATCGGCAATCCGGATTTCAGCACCGAACGCCAATTGGGTGCCGAAGCCGTGCTGCGCGGCCGCGGTGACGGCTGGCGGCTGGAACTGTCCGCCTTCGTCAACCGCTTCGACAATTACATCTTCCTCAATCCCAATGGCCTTGAGCAAGACGAACTGCCGGTTTTTGAATATGCCCAGTCCGATGCCAGCTTCTGGGGCGTGGAAGTGGAAGCCGGCGTGAAGGTGGCGCAGCTGGGCGCCACCCGGTTCGAAGTCACCGGCCTGCTCGATTACACGCGCGC
>JAIXQM010000112.1 GCA_027485735.1 Sphingomonadales bacterium
ACCGCTTCGCGCGGTGGCGCCGCTTCGGCCGGCATCAGGCTGGAGAGCAGCCGCGCCAGCCCCGGTGCGCCGGCCCGCAGATCGGGCGAGACGCCGGCCAGCAAGGCGGCAAGGCGGGGATCATGGGCTGTCACAGCATCGCCTCCGTGGCTGTGGGCAGGGTCAGCGCGCCGCTGTCACCAAGGCGGCGCACGGTGCGGCACAGTTCGCGTTGGGCGGCTTCCACTTCAGACCGCTTCATCGGCCCGCGTTCGGCCAATTCATCCTGCAATTGCGAGGCGGCACGTTTCGACATGGCGCCGAAGATGAAGTCCTTGAGCGGCGCATCGGCGCCCTTCATGGCCACCGGCAGCAACGCTGGATCCACGTCGCGCAGCACCAGCTGCATGTCCTTCTGACTGAGGCCGATCAGATCGGCGAAAATAAACTGTTGTGCCTCCAGCTCGGCCGCCAGTTCGGCGTTCAGCTCCATCAGCGTTTCCAGCAGCGCGCCGCGCCCGCGCGCCTTCTTGATCACGGCGGCGGTGAAATCGGTGCCGGCCAGGCGCATATGATCACGCTTGGTGCCGATGCCACGCAGCTTGGCTTCGATATCGGCTTCCAGTGCGGCCAGATCATGGATGTTGACCGGGTTCAGCGTCGCTAGCCGGGCGGCGACGTCGGGCTGCAGCGTTTCGGGCAGCGCATCCAGCGTCTGGGCGGCGCGGGCTTCGGGCAGATGCGCCAGCATGACCGCTATCGCTTGGGGATGTTCATCGGCGATCAGCTTGGCCAGCGCCGGCCCATCCACCCAATCGAGCACGGCAAAGCGCCGGCCCGATGCGGGCGGCCCGATCTTTTCGATCATGGTTTCGGCGCGCGGCGTGCCCAGCGCCATGCCCAGCCGATGGCGCAGCTGGCGGCCCTGGCTGTCGAGCGCCGCCACCTGCGCGGTGCGCGCCAGAAATTCATCCAGCACATGATCGATGGCGAGCGGATCGATCTCGGCCACGGTCAGCATGGCCTCGCCCACCTGCTGCACTTCGGCCGGGCTCATGCCGGCCAGCATCTCGGCGGCCTGGGCTTCTTCCAGCACCAGCAACAGGATGGCGCATTTCTGCGCGCCGCTGAGCGCAGCAGCAGGGCTGGCGAGATCGGTCATGCCGCCTCGCCCTCGTCGGCCGGCGCAGGCGGCGGATCTGCGGCAGGCGCGGTCAAGTCGGCCAGCAGCATCTGCCGCGCCACGGCCATCGCCCGGTCACGATCACCCGTCACCAGCGTGCGTGCGATGTCGAGCTTGCCGCTGTAGTCGCGTGCTGCCGCAGGGCGCAGCAGTTCGCCGCCGTCGATCATGGCTTCCACGGCGGCCTTGTCGGCGGTGCCTTCGGCGAACAGGCTGGGCGCGCTGGCGGCGCTGCTGCGGGGCAAGGCGGCATCGGCGGTCGCCGTGGCGGCCGCGGCCAGCACGGTGCGGCGGCGCCACAGGAAGAAGCCGGCCCCAAAGGCCAGGATCAGCACGGCGACAGCGGCGATGATATAGAGGCCATAATCCTTGACGACCGGCGCTTCATACCAGGCCGCTGGCGCGTCGGTTTCGCTGACAAAGCTGCGGGTCTGCACCTCCACCAGGTCGCCGCGCGCCGCGTCAAAGCCCATGGCCCCGCGCACCAGCCGCTGGATGTTGGTGAGTTCCTTGGCGCCGCCCTTCCCCAACGCCGCCGCATCAAGCACCACCGCCACCGACAAACGCTTCAGCCGCGGCGCGCCGGCGCGGGTGACGGAGACATCCTTGCCGATCTCGAAATTGCGCGCGGCAGTTTCGGAAGTGACAGTGTTGCCCACGGCAGCCGGCGCTGGCGCTGGTGGCGGATTGCCGGTCACCTGCGCGGCTTGTGGCACGGTGTTGGTGAGCGCCCCAGGGATGCCGGCGGCAGCGGGCGGCGTGCCGTCTGAATTGCGGCTGGTCTGTTCGGACCGCACGGTACCGGCCGGCTGGAAGCGTTCGCTGGCGGCTTCGTTCTCGGTAAAATCCACGTCTGCCGCCACTTCTGCGGTAAAGCGTCCGGGGCCGAGCATCGGCGTGAGCAATTTTACCAGCCGTTCGCGCACCAGGCTTTCCAGCCGCTGCTGATAGGCCAGATGCTGGGCATCGCCCGACACCCCGGCCGACAGCAACGCGCCCGATTGATCGACCACGCTCACCCGGTCACTGGCCAGGCCCGGCACGGAGGTTGCCACCAGCCAGATCACCGCGCGCACCTGCGCTTCGGAAAGGCTGCGCCCCGCTGCCAGCGTGACGAACACGCTGGCCGATGGGGCCGCGCGATCACGGATGAACACTGAAGGTTCCGGCGTCGCCACGTGCACGCGCGCCGCCTTCACCCCATCGATGGCTTCCACGCTGGCGGCCAGTTCGCGCTCCAGCGCCTGCTTCAGCCGGGCGGCCTCCACCGAACGGGAAGCGCCCAACGGCATGTCGGCCAATGCTTGGCCGACGGCGGCACTGGCTTTTGGCAGGCCCTGGCCGGCGAGCAGGATGCGGGCGCGGGCGGCGTCCCCGGCGGGCACTTCCACCGTGCCGCTGTCCTGATTGATGCGATACTCGAAATTGGCGGCGGCCAGCGCGTCACTCACAGCGGCGGCATCGGCTTCGGCCAGACCGGGATAGAGCGGCCGCCAATTGGGCTGGCGCAGACTGAACCAGGCCAGTGCGGCCGCTGCCAGCAGCGCGATGACCAGCAGCGCCGGGCGCGCCTGCTGCACGGCCGGGCTGGCCCACAGGCTGCGGGCGCGGCTGGCGATCGGCGCCAGAGCCGGCGGCACGGAGAGACCTAGCGCCGCGGCCGGCGGTGCATCGTTGGCGGGAAGGGCCACAGCCTCGCTCATGCGCTCACAGCGGCATGTTCATGACATCCTTGTAGGCCCCCACCAGGCGGTTGCGCGCCTGCAAGGTGGCTTCAAAGGCGATGGCGGCTTTCTGGCGGGCGATCATCACGCT
>JAIXQM010000072.1 GCA_027485735.1 Sphingomonadales bacterium
ACCGAAATCTTGTTGGTGGGCGACACGGCTTCCATGATCACCGGATAGAAGGTGCCGAGGAACACCACCGCGGTGAGCGCCATCAGCAGCAGATTGTTGAAGGTGAGCCCCGATTCACGGCTGATGCTGCCAAAAAGGGCGCCGGAACGCAGCATCGGCGCGCGGGCGGCAAACAGGGCCAGTGCTGTGCCGGTGGCGCCGATGATCATGGCGAGGATGAACACGCCGCGTTCGGGATCGACCGCAAAGGCATGCACCGAGGTGAGAATGCCGGAGCGGACCAGGAAGGTGCCGATCAGCGACAGCGAGAAGGCGAGAATGGCGAGCAGGATTGTCCAACCGGCAAGGCTGCCGCGCTTTTCGGTGACGATGGCTGAATGCAGCAGCGCCGTGCCGATCAGCCATGGCATGAAGCTGGCATTTTCCACCGGATCCCAGAACCACCAGCCGCCCCAGCCCAGTTCATAATAGGCCCAGAAACTGCCCAGCGTGATGCCGCAGGTAAGCGGCACCCAGGCCGCCAGCACCCACGGCCGCATCCAGCGCGCCCAGGCCGGATCGGCGCGGCCTTCCAGCAAGGCTGCGACGGCAAAGCTGAAGGTGACGGAAAAGCCGACATAGCCCAGGTACAGCAGCGGCGGATGGAAGACGAGGCCGGGATCCTGCAGCAACGGGTTCAGTTCCGCGCCGTCAAGCGGCACCGGGAACAGGCGCTCAAACGGGTTGGACGTGAACAGCGCGAAGGCAAGGAAGGCGACACTGATCATCGCCTGCACCGAAAGAATGCGCGCCTGCAGCGTGACGCGCAGATTGTCGCCGAACTTCGCAATGCCAGCGCCATAGATCGACAGCACCAACACCCACAGCAGCATGGAGCCTTCGTGATTGCCCCACGTCGCCGCCAGCCGATAGGGCAGCGGTTGCGAAAGGGCGCTGTGATTGGCGACCAGCTTGACCGAGAAATCGGCCTGGCCGAACAGCGTCATCAGGCAGCCAAAGCTTATGGCGATCAGCAACGCCTGCAGGGCCGCCGCGCTGCGCCCGAACGCCATCAGCGCCGCATCCCCGCGGATCGCGCCCAGCATCGGCAGCACAGCTTGCGCAATCGCCACCAGCAAGGTGAGGATCAGGGCGAAATGGCCGATTTCGGCAAGCATCTGCGGGTGGTCTCCGGCGGTTGATGGCGGCAGAATGGCGAAATATTGCATCTGCTCGCATTCTTGCTCTAGCCGATACGTATGAAGATGCTAGGGATTTATCTGGGGTCAGAGCGCTGCTACAGGCTTTGAATCGAAGGGCGTGAACCCGGGGGGGGCAAGACCATTGTGACGACGTACCGCATCGCGATTGTGGGATCGGGGCCTGCCGGGCTTTCGGCAGCGGCTCATGCTGCCAAGTTGGGCCTGAGCCACATCTTGCTCGAAAAGACCGACCATCTGTCGGATACGATCTACAAATACCAGAAGGGCAAGCATGTGATGGCAACGCCATCGCAACTGGTTCTGCGCTCACCGCTGGATTTCGAAGCCGGCAAGCGCGAGGTTATTCTGGGCACCTGGAATGAGCAGACGGCCGCCGCCGGCGTGAACGTCAAGCATGGCGCCGAAGTGAAAAGCATCGTCGGTACCGGCGCGCCCATCCCCGGATCGGTGATGCCGATCGTCAGCCGCAACCGCGATGGCACGACCAGCACGACCGAACTGCAGCGCAACGCCCCGCCCTATCGCCTGACGCTGGTGAACGGCGAAGAGATCATGGCCGAAACCGTGATCATGGCGCTCGGCACCCAGGGCAACCCCAACCTGATGGGCTGCCCGGGCGGCAACCTGCCCCATGTTCAGTATCAGCTCGACGATCCCACCGAATATACCGACGAACATATCTTTGTGATCGGCGGCGGCGATGCTGGGATCGAAAATGCGCTCGGCCTGTGCGCCGATCCGGCGCAGAACAACACGGTCACGCTGATCAACCGCACAGCGGATTTTCCCACCGCCAAGGATGCCAACGTCAAGGCGCTGATGGCAGCGCGCGATTCGGGGCGCATCAGCATCATGGCCGAAGCCAACACCACTGCGGTGGAACCCGGCTTCATTACGGTTGAAACCCGCGATGGCGAAGTGCGGGCGCGCTGCGACCGGATTATCGCCCGTATCGGTTCGGCACCGCCGCGCAGCTTTGTCGAAGGCTGCGGCATCGAATTTGCCAGCGCTGACCGGCTCGCCTTCCCCAAGCTGTCGGCCACCTTCGAATCGACGGCGCCGGGCATCTATGTCACCGGCGCGCTGGCCGGCTATCCTTTGATCAAGCATTGCATGAACCAGGGCCACGACGTGGTGGAGTTCATCAATGGCAACCTGGATCTGAAGCCCGCCGACGAACCGATTCTGGAAGCTAAGTTTGCCGGCCTGCCCGGCAGGCGCAGCGTTGCCGAATGGCTGGAATATCTGCGCACAAGCGTTTCGATCCTCAATGGCATGAGCAGCCTGCAGATACGCGAATTCATGCTGGATTCGAGCGTGAAGCGCTATGCGCAGGGTGAGGTGATCTTCGAACGCAACGCCCCCGGTTCATCGCTGTTCGGCATCGCCGATGGCGAAGTGGCGGTGGAGGTGAATCCAAACGATCCGTCCATCACCGTGCAAATCGGCGCCGGCCAGATCTTCGGTGAAGTCGGCCTGATTTCCGGCCGCCGGCGCGGGGCGACCATCCGCGCCGCGCGCGATACCATCGTGGTGGAAATCAGCCGCAATGCCGCGCTGAAACTGATGAGCCAAGTGCCATCGGCATCGCGCGAAATCACCCGCATCAACACCGAACGCACCTTGCTGCAGATCTTCAAGTCCGGCCTCGCGCCCGCCGATCTGGTCGACGTGATCGCCAACGCCAAGGTGGAAACCATCCGCTCCGGCCAGGCCATCATCAAGGAAGGCGAAACCGGCGACGACATCTTCATCATCCGCTCCGGCTCGATGGTGGTGGAAAAGTCGATCGGCGGCAAACCGGTGTTCCTCAGTTATGTTCCCGCCGGCAGCTATGTTGGCGAGATGAGCGTGATCGACGGCAGTGCGCGTTCCGCCACGGTGCGCGCAGCGGTGAAGAGCGACGTCATCCGCCTTTCGGGCGAACCGTTCCGCGCGCTGCTCGCCGCCAAGCCGCAATTGCTCGACAAGTTGCGCGGCGAAATGGCCAGCCGCACCCAGCTCAACAATTTCGTCGAATCCAAGAAGGACAGTTTCTCGGGCGTGGTCGACATGTACACCGGGGTGGCCAACTTCCTGGTGGAACAGGGCTTGGGTGAAGCCACCGACGTGCTGCTCATCGATGAGAAATTGTGCGTTGGTTGCGACAATTGCGAGAAGGCCTGCGCCGATACGCATGACGGCCTGTCGCGGCTGGATCGCGAAGCTGGGCGCACCTATGCCCATCTGCACGTGCCGACCAGCTGCCGCCACTGCGAACATCCGCACTGCATGGCCGATTGCCCGCCCAACGCCATCCACCGCGGGCCCACCGGCGAAGTCTATATTGATGAAACCTGCATCGGCTGCGGCAACTGCCAGCGCAACTGCCCCTATGGCGTGATCCGGCTCGACAAGACGCCGCCGAAAAAGCCGTGGCTGCTCAGCTGGTTCATGTTCGGCAGCGGCCCCGGCCCCGGCGAAGCCAGCCACAAATGGGCCAAGAAACATGATCCCGCCTATGCCGAAAAGGCCAAGAAGGCGATCAAGTGCGACATGTGTTCGGGCCAGGAAGGCGGCCCGGCCTGCGTGCGCTCTTGCCCCACTGGCGCTGCCATTCGCGTCTCGCCGGAACAATTCCTCGGTGTCGCCCTGATGAAACGGGAGGACCGCTGATGGCCAGCAAGATACAGGCCGGCCGGGCGATGACCGGCAAGGCCGTCACCCGCGCGCCGCGCGACACCGCGCACGAGGGCTTCCTCAATCACAAGCGCGGGCGCTGGGCCAAAGTGGCGATCACCCTCAGCGTAGTGGCCCTCGGCGCTTATCTGCTGACCGATCCGGTGCCGCGCCACAATGGCGGCACCTGGCTGGGCTATCTGCTCGGCAGCATCGGCGCCGGCATGATCGTCTGGCTGTCGCTGCTGGGCGTACGCAAACGCGTGATTGGACCAAAGCCGTTCAGCCTGAAGGGCTGGACCAGTGCGCACGTCTATCTGGGTCTGTCGCTGATCGTCGTGGGCACGCTGCACACCGGCTTCCAGCTGGGCTGGAACGTCCACACACTGGCGTGGGCGCTGATGATGATCGTGATCCTGTCTGGCCTGTGGGGCATCAGCCTCTATGCGACACTGCCGGAACGCTTGTCGGCCAACCGCGGCGAGGTCACGCAGTTGCAGATGCTGGAAGCAATTCGCACCCTGGATCGCCAGCTCGACATAGCCGCACAGCCGCTGGATGCCGACGACGCGGCGCTGGTGCGGATGAGCCTGGAAGAATGCCGCATCGCCGGTTCGCTGGGCCAGCGTCTGTCGGGCAATTACGCCAATGATGGCAATGCCCGGGCGCTGGCGATCATCATCGAAAAGGTGATGACGGGCCGGCGCACCGGCCGGGTCGATGATCGCCTGGAGCAGATCGAATTCCTGCTGGAAAGGAAGGAGGCGGCGCTGGCGCAGGCCCGCCGCCATATACGTATGAAAACTCAACTGGAATTGTGGCTTTACGTGCATGTGCCGGTAACGATCGCGCTGCTGGCAGCATTGCTGGCGCACATCATTTCCGTGTTCCTGTACTGGTAAGGGGGAGGCGGGCATGAGCTTTATCGTTCGCCAGGTCGCCAAGCGCGCCGATGGTGGGGACATCATTCGCACCCGCACGTTGGTGCAGGCCGAATTGACCGTTGGCAGAGGCACGGATTGCGATATCCAGCTGGCCGATCTGGCCGTGATGCTGCGCCACGCCCGGCTGGTGCAGATCACCGCCGGCAAGGTGAGTGTGGAAACCACCGGCGGTGTGCCGGTGGAAGTGGGCGGCAAGTTCGTCACCCGCGCCGATCTGGCCGTGGCCGAAAATCCCACCATCGATATCGGCCCGTTCCGGCTGTCGCTGTCCCCCGGGGAGGACGGCGCCGTTGCCATCACCGCCGAACGCGTGGTGCCGCCGATCGACGCCGCCGACGCCGCGCAGGAAACCAGCATCTTTTCGCTTTCGGGCACGATGCCCACCAAGCGCCGCATGGCGTGGATTGGCGGGCTGGCCGTGCTGGTGCTGCTGTTGCTGGTGCCGCTGTTCCACTTCATCGGCGAAGGCGAACCCGCACTGCCCCAGACGATGGTGGCTGAAGCCGCCCGGCCGGTCACCCCCGGCCAGGGCTTTGGTGATGGCAAATTGTCTGTCCCCACGGCCCGGCCCGCGGCTGCCGGCGGCTTTGCCCCGGATGAAAGCTGGTCGAGCGGTACGCTCTCGGATGCCCACGCCAGCCTGTCCAACAATTGCAGCGCCTGTCACCAGAAGGCGTTTGTTTCGGTGACCGATGGCGCCTGCCAGGCGTGCCACACGGCTTCGGCGCTGCCCGATCACGCTGCACCAGCGCGCATGGCCAAGGGCCGGCTGCCCGATGGCGGCGTGATGGGCGCCGCGCACAGCGCCTTCAATCTGCCGCAGGGCCGCTGCACCAGCTGCCACAAGGAACATGAAGGCGCAGCCACCGTCATGACCGTGGCGGAAAGCTTCTGCACCGATTGCCACGGCGGCCTGAAATCACGCCTGCCCGATACGGCGGTGGCCAATGTGCCGGGCTGGGCCAAGCACCCGGATTTCCGGGCCACGCTGGTCTCCTCGCCATCGGCGGACAAGCCTGTCTTCACCCGCACCGCCCTCGCCGGCGCGCGGGAGAAATCGGGGCTGATCTACCCGCACGACATCCACCAATCCACCACCAACGCGGTTGCCAACATGGCACAGAAACAGCGGCTGCCGCAGGGTGCCGATGGCGCCCTGCCCTGCAGTTACTGCCACACAGCCGATAGTGACCAGGTGCGGTTCAAACCGATCGACATGGAAGCCAATTGCGGCGCCTGCCACGATCTGGCCTTTGCCCGCGATGGCGGCACCGTCCGCACCCTGCCGCACGGCAAACCCGCCCAGGTGGCCGGCATCATCCGCGATTTCACCCTGTCCGAAAGCTTTGCGCCGCGCGCTGGTGTGCAACGCCTGAGCTTTGATCGCCACCTGCCCGGCAAGGCGCCGCCGCCGCTGCCCGGCGGCAATCCGGCGGCCCGCGCCCAGGCGGCCGTGGTGAGCGTGTTTACCGGCAAGGGCCTGTGCACGGAATGCCATGTCGTCACGGATACCGGTGCAGCCGATCTCACCCGGCGTTTCGCCATCACCCCGGTCAGCATCAACGATCATTATCTGCCGCAGGGCCAGTTCCCGCACGGCAAGCACAAGAGCTATGACGGCAAGACCGGCCAGGCCGCCTGTGTTGCCTGCCACACCAGCGTGACGAAATCCAAGGTCTCCACCGACGTGAACATTCCCGGCGTTGCCAATTGCCGCGAATGCCACGGCGCTCCGGCCAAGACCCTGCTCAGCACCACGGCCAAGGCCGGCGCCAGTTGCGACACCTGCCATGGCTTTCATGATGGGGTTGCGCCCACAGGTGCGCTCCCCGCCGGCCATGTCCAACCTGCCCGGGTTGCCGGCCGGCAGGCTGCTGGCCGCAGCCGGCAGACACCGGCCTGATGCGCGGCCCGCCTTGCCATGGCCGCCTCGTTGCGTCAGTTGCCACCCTGCTGCCGTATCTGTTGAGGCAACGGCCGTTTGGGGGGCAGCCCGCGCGTTGTGCGTGGCCGCAGGAAGGCGCAAAATGCTGATTGCCCAGGTGACCGATATCCACCTTGGTTTCCAGCCGGATGATCCGGCGGAAATGAACCGCAAGCGTTTCGACGAGGTGGTGGAATCGCTGCTGGCGCTCACTCCGCAGCCCGATCTGTTGCTGGCCACCGGCGATCTCAGCGAAAGCGGCAGCATCACCTCCTACGAGACCCTGAAAAGCATCGCCGAACGTCTGCCGTTTCCGGTGCATTACGCGCTGGGCAATCATGATCTCAGGGCAAATTTCCGCAGCGTCTTTCCCGATGTGCCGGTGAGCGACACCGGCCATGTCCAATATGCCTTCGTGCACGGCCCGCTGCGCTTCGTGGTGCTCGACACGCTGCAGGAAGGCCACCACGGCGGCGCGCTTTCCGCCGAACAGGCCGCGTGGCTGGATGAAACGCTGCTGGAAGACAATCGGCCGACCGTGCTTGTCCTCCATCACCCGCCAATCGAGAGCGGCAACGGCTGGATGACCGAGGATCTGCATGCACCCTGGGTACAGCGCCTGGCCGAAGTGGTGCGCCGCCACCCGCAGATCATCCGCATGATCACCGGGCACCTCCATCGCGCCATCGTCACCGGCTGGCACGGCACCACGCTCGCCGTGTGCCCCTCATCGGCGCCGCAAGTCGCCATCGATTTTCGCGAGATCGACGGTGAGAATCCCGATGGCCGCGACATGATCGTGGCGGAAATGCCCGGCTTTGCGCTGCATTACTGGACTGGGCGCGACCTGGTCAGCCATTTCTGCGCCGGCGGCGAACACCCGGTGCTGGCCCGCTACAACGCGCGCATGCAGCCGACGGTTCAGCATATCCTGGCGGAGCGCACCGAGGCGCATTGAACCGGGCGGCCAGTGGCAAAGCCGCGCCGTCAAACGAAACGAAAAAGGGCGGCCTGTTGGGGCCGCCCTTTTCGGTCGCTCGCCGCCTCGCTTCACACACGCATCGGCATCAGCACGTAAAGCGCTTTCGCCTCATCATTCTCACGGATCAGCGTTGGTGCCGAGGCATCGGCCAGGTGCACATCCACCAGATCGCTGCCAACCTGGCCCAGGATGTCGAGCAGATAGCGATAGTTGAAGCCCACCTCGATATCGGCGGCGGCATAATCGGCCGGCACTTCTTCCGATGCGGTGCCGTTTTCCGGGCTGGTGACCGACAATGTCACCTTGTCCCGGCCCAGCGCCAGCTTCACCGCACGGGTCTTTTCCGTGGTGGCGATGGCGGCGACGCGGTCCACGCCTTCGGCCAGCACCTTGGCATCGATCTTCAGCAACTTGTCGTTCGCCGTCGGGATCACGCGGGTATAATCCGGGAAGGTGCCATCGATCAGCTTGCTGGTCAGCGTGGAATCGGCCGAGAAACGGAACCGGACTTTCGCGGGCGACAGGCCGATTTCCACCGGCGCATCCGCGGCCATTTCATCGAGCAGCTTGCGCACTTCGTTGACGCATTTGCGCGGCACGATCACGCCCGGCATGTCGGCCGCGCCATCCGGCAGATCCAGCTCGATCCGGGCCAGGCGGTGGCCATCGGTGGCCACACCGCGCAGCTTGGGCGATGGGCCGGTGGTGGCATGCAGATAGATGCCGTTCAGATAATAGCGCGTCTCCTCGGTGGAGATCGCGAACTTCACCGCGTCGATCAATTCCTTCAGCTCACCGGCCGAAAGCGTGAAGCGCACCGGCAGATCGGTTTCGGCGATCACCGGGAAATCATCGCGCTTCAACGTCGCCAGGCTGAACCGGCTGCGGCCGGCATTCACGCTCATGCGATCACCCGAAACGGCCAGTTCAACCTGCGAGCCTTCCGGCAGCTTGCGCACGATATCGAACAGCGTGTGCGCCGAAACCGTGGTGGCACCGTTCAGATCGATCGCGGCAGGGATATTTTCCACCACCTGCAGATCAAGATCGGTCGCCATCAACCGCAGGCCGTCGGCGCGCGCTTCGATCAGCACGTTGGAAAGGATCGGGATGGTGTTGCGACGCTCCACCACCGACTGGATATGGCCCAGGCACTTCAGCAGGGTTGCGCGCTCAACGGTGGCCTTCATTCTGATCCCTGTAACGAAATGGTGAAGATAGCGGCACTATAGCCACAAACGCGCACGGTGGTAGTGGCGATGTGCGGGGAAATGGGCCTATGAATGGCAGATGGATCTGATTCTCGCCCGCCACGCCGAAACCGTGTTCAATGCCGCCGCCCGCATGCAGGGCCACATGGCGCACACCCCGCTCACCCGCAGCGGCATCGCCCAGGCCGAAGCCATGGGCGCCGCCCTGCGCGAAACCCTGGGCGAAGCGGCGGATCGCGATTTCTGGGTCTCCCCCTCCGGCCGCACCCAACAAACCGCCGCCATCGTAGGCGAGCATCTGGGCGTGCCCTTCTTTGATTGGCGGCAAGACACACGCCTGCTCGAAATCGATGTCGGCCAATGGGAAGGCCGCTACTACGCCGATATCGTGGCAGAGCTTGGCGAACATATCGTCTGCCCCGATCGCCGCCTGTTCCGCGTGCCGCCACCCGGCGGCGAATGGTTCCCCGAAATCGCCGCCCGCCTGACCGACTGGTTGGCCGGGCTGGACATGACGCGGCCGCTGTTGGTGATCAGCCACGGCATCACCGCCCGCGTGCTGCGCGGCATCCTGGTGGGCGGACAGGATTGGCAAGGCGTCCCCGTCGCCGCCGACGCACCGCAAGGCACGGTGTTCCATATTCGCGATGGCGTGGAAACGATGCTGCACGTGGGCAGCGGCGTGCAGGGCGTGCGGGCGGCCTGAGGGGTTTCAGTCAGGGGGAGAGCCTCCGGCGGGCAGGGTCGCAGACCCTGCACCCGTTTGCTGTTGGCCGGCGCTTAGTGGGGGATTTGGGGTGGAAAGCAGTCACATTCCCTGACCAACCGCACCAAGTCCGCCACGGGGACGCTGCTGCCATTCCCAGTGTGATCGCTAAAAGCCGTGGTTCGCCATGAGCCGACGTTGGCGAGCGCGCTTTGGCAACATCGACCAAACTTCCGATGCTGACGTCAATAAGATAGTGTTGCGGTGATCTGATCACCATACTGCGCAACAGGCGAAGAAGTCTGCATCGCCGGAATATGACCATAAACCACAATGGTTTGCCGAAATGGCACGGACGGGCTTACCGTGCCCGAAATTGGCAGGCTGCTTGCCATCCCATCATTGTCACCCCAAACCATTGTTCGCGCTGGATCGAGGTAGAGCCGGTACTGCAATGCATCCGGTCCTTGCCGCATCTGGCGGTCGATCGCCGGACGCGGACCAACCAGAAAGATGACGCCGCTCCACGGCTCTTCAACATTTCCCGACGTCGTGCACGTCACGGTGATTTCCGAGATCGATTCCGTTGGGACAGCCCGATAGGGCAGGTATTCGCCGAACGCTAATGGCGTTGCTGCAATCGAACAACTTATGTTCGGGCCTGATAGTGCCTGTGCCGCCTGCGACGGCATGATGCCCAGCATCGCCACCAAGGTAACATGAGCGGTTGCCCGCGAGAGCCAGCGATTCAATGGCACGTTATCGGTCCGATCGCCGGAATGTCGCCTACAATCGGCTTGTAACGCAGATCGGCAATACACGAGGCTCCGTTCGGCTTGATAATCTTCAGCGTGTTTTCACTCTGCAAGTCTTGCAGATAGGCCTCGCCATCATATCCCACGACCTGAACCGCCACGCCGGCAACCTCGACGATGGATCCGACCGGGAGCGGCTTATCATCGCTGCCGTGCAGCCGAACAATTGCCGCGTGGACGCGCTTTACAGAAAAGTCGACCGACACCCCCGAGCCGTTGCGCGGACTAACGAATGCGAATGTTTCGCCAACGACAATGTCGGGTGCCAGCCGCGAAGAATCGATCGAAATGCGGTTGCGCTGAAACGACAGCAGCGACGGCAGCAGTAACAGCCCCTTTGAATCGGTCACCCCTATCGGGCGATTTTCATAATGCACCGGCACGCCGCCAATGTTGCCGGTGCGCACGACGGCAAAACTGTCGTAAATATGATCGCTGGCAAACACCGCACCGTCCATAAGGGCGAGCGAGCCTCGCAACCCGATCCGGCCGATCACACTACCGGAACTCTGTGCAATGCCGCCGGTCAAGCGCCCCCATCTGGCATAATATTCGGCTTCCGCGCTGCGGCGCGCGGTGCTGCCCCCGAAATCCTGAATGCGGTATCCCACATCGCCGGGCTGCAAGGCCGTTCTGGAAATGCTGGCGAACCGGCTTGATTGCCCGCCATTATCGGCGCCGCCCAGCGTTGCGATTGTCCTTCTGTGGCCCAAGAAAGCGCTGAACCCACAACCAAAGCCATAACTGCTGCGGTTGGCGAAATCGCGATAGGCGTTGCACCGCAAGCTGCCTGCCGAACCGATGCCGACGCTATAGCTGCCATTGATGATCCGGAAGCGGGCATCGCCAAATGGCGCGATATTGCCGGCAGCGACCGTGCTTCGTGCCAACCGAAACGGATTGCGCGCGAGATAGGAAACACCGATCGCGCCCCAGCGCCCGGATTGATAGCCCATGGAGACGCCCAATGCTGATCGGGGAAGCGCAACGCCGCGGACTGCCGAGATGTCGCGGTAACCGGATGTGCCGAATGTCGCGTTCATGCCGACGGTGAGATGGCGCGTGACGCGCTGCAACCCGATGCTGGCCATCCCGCCCCAGCGACTGTCGGCAGTGGCGCCGGGACTTTGCATCGATCCCGACAGCGCAAGATTGGCGACCCCCAGCGTCCCGACACGGATGGTTGAACCAATGCCGGCAACGGCGAGGCCCTCGGTCACTTCACCATGGGCTTCGCCCGTCAACCAGTCCGTCAAACCGCGGCGAGCAGAAACATTCGCTGCCAACGCGCTATAATGATCAGTTGCTGATCCATAGTTTTCACGGATCAGGCCGGCCTCGATCGAATAGCTCGTCAGCCCGGTGCGAAGCAGGGCGCTGCTGGCGTAAAACGGCAAGGTGATGATGGTTTGCCGCCCCAGCGCATCCTGCACGGCAACGGAAACCTCGCCGCTGCCCGTGACAACCGGCAGCATCTGCACCGCGAATGGCCCTGGCCGAACCGATGCGGTCGATTGCTGGACGCCATTTGCCAGCAGGGTCACCGTTGCAGGAACAGCCGTGGAGGATCGGATGATCGGCAATGGATAGGTGACCAGATCAGGCCGAAGGTTGAAATCGCTGCTGATCTGGATGCCGCCAAGCCGAACCGCCCGGTTCCATGCGAGTGCACCGGTGACAACGTCACCAACGCGCACCCGGAACAACCGATCCGCGTCCGAATAGGTGAAGGCGCTGCCAAGCCGCCGAATGCCGGCGCTCTGTCCCTCTGGCGCCACAACGGTGACGATTGCTGCGCTTTCAAACACGCCAAGCGGCCCGAAGGCGCGCATATCGATTGCCCCGGCAACTGATGTCCCAAATCGCGATGCGTTCGCGACCATGTCATAGTTGAGGACGGCACCATAACCCGATGGCGAAAGCGGCACTGCCTGGAATAGGGGCTCGCCGCCAATTTCGGTCACCCTCAACGCCGCGTTCTCGGCTTCGACATAGATGACCTGCTCGGCAGAATCGAAACGGACGCGAACGCCAGGAAGCGTGGAAAGCGTGATCGCCGTGGCCGTGGGACCAACATTGGCCGGAACAACAAAGCCGAGCGCCATGAGTTCCGCCGCAGACGCACAAAGCTCGGCGTCGCATCGCCGGAATTCCCCGACCAGACCGGTCGGTCGGCCGTTCAGCGTCAGACTGAGAATTTCGGATTGATCTGCGGCCGCGGCAGGCGCGCCCTGGGCACCGACCAACAAAACGCCGAGCACCTTGACCATCAGGCTCACTGCCCGATCGGCAGGCTCTGGTCTGATCGTCCCTTGATCGTGACGACAGCCAAATGGATGGTATCGCCAACGACCGTTTCACGGACAACCCATTGCCGTTGCGATCCCGGCAGAATGTACGGGTTCATGGCGCGCGGTGCGGCGTTCAATGTGGTGCCGTCTGGCAATGTCGCCGCCAGCGTCACAACCCGGTCGTACGCCAGCCCGGTATTGGTTCCGGTCAGGATGACGGTCTTGTTCTCGCCCCGCACAGCACGCCATTCCAGATGCGGCGCAACCGGCTTTTCGGTGGTTGCAAACAGGGGGATCGAAGATCGCAAGGCAAAGTTCAGTTGTCCCGGACGAGCGGCGGCGCTCGGGATTTCATCGAGCAGGATCCGGTAATGACGTTCCTGTCGCGCTGCACTTGCCGGGCTCGGCCGCATCAACAGTCGGAGCGTCTGAGTTGTGCCGCTTGCGATGGTCGCCATCGGCGGGGACAGGATGATGTCTGAGGTCGGTGACAGCACATCCTCTTCGCCGACCTGCGTCCACCGGTAGATTCGCATCTGGACCGACATTGGCTCAAGGCGCGTGTTGCGAACGTTCAGCGACGCCGATTTTTGTCCATAGGCCAGATGCACACTGACCGGGGAAATCGTGACGCTGCCCAGCGGCAATGTCGCCGCCACCAGCAAGGTGGCCGGCAACAGAAGGCCAAGAGCGCGGCTCACGCGCCGCTTACCATATGATCGTGACGAGAACGGTGTCCGTGAACGGCACCCCATTGCTCAATGCAAACGGCAGACCGGCGGCAATGCGGCCGTAAATCGTGATGGTTTGCGCTGCCGAGGTGCCGACACCTGCAGTGGGTGCCGTGGCGGCGGTCCACACGGTGCCACGCGCCGCATCCTTGTACAGATCATAGGCGAGCGTGTTGAGGCCGCTTTGGATATTGCGTTGGGCGGCGACGGGGTGGAGACCGCCATCAAGGGAGATCCAATAGGCACCACCGGTGGTGCACGTCACAGACAACGTGCCGGTGCTGTCGGTCTGAACCGTTGCAGCGCCAGCGATTCCGACCTCGCCAAAATCCATGCCTGTTGAAGTAATGGTACAGGCGGTTGAAATCGTTGCATTTATCGGAAAGCTCGAATCGGCCGTAGAAGCAAATGCCGGTTGCGCGCTTATGAAGAAAAAGGTAAATACGAGTAGGAAGTTTTTACGTGTCATATATTTCATAAGAATTAATCTTTTCTAGAATAAATGATTCCAATTTTTGGATATATCACAAATGTTTTAAAAAGTATAGCTAATTCTATTATACTTAATCTTTCTTACAATCCGAAATTACTTTTTCAAATGCACATCCGTTTCTGCCTGGCGGCTCTGTTTCGGTCTGATGGTGGCTTCTGCTGAGCGCTGTCATTCGGCCATCGTGGGGCTAACATCGCATTCTGGGGCGTAGGCGCCCCCCCCTCCCAACCCGCACACCCGAAATCAAACGGGTGCAGGGTCTGCGACCCTGCCCGCCGGAGGCCCGCTTTCTCCCTTCCTCCCGAAACCTCACCCTCGTAAAAGGCGCTCACAGCAACCGGAGCCGCCCCCATGTCCGATCCCGTCGTCATCGCCAGTTATGCCCGCACGCCGATGGGCGGATTCCAGGGGGCGCTTTCGGGGTTGAAGGCGACCGAGTTGGGTGCGGCAGCAGTGAAGGCTGCTGTGGACCGCGCCGGGCTAATGCCGGACAAGGTGGAGCAGATCATCATGGGCTGCGTGCTCCCCGCCGGGTTGGGCCAGGCGCCGGCGCGGCAGGCGGCGTTGGGGGCCGGGTTGCCGTTGCATGTGGAGGCGGTGACCATCAACAAGATGTGCGGCAGCGGCATGCAGGCGATGATCATGGCGCATGATGCGCTGGCGGCCGGTAGCAGTGACGTGATCGTGGCGGGCGGCATGGAGAGCATGACCAATGCGCCTTATCTGCTGTTGAAGCATCGCGGCGGCGCGCGGATTGGCCATGATGCCATTAAAGACTCGATGTATCTGGATGGGCTGGAGGATGCCTATGACCCCGGCCGGTTGATGGGCAGTTTCGCCGAGGAGAGCGCGCGGGATTACCAGTTCACCAGGCAAGCGCAGGATGAATTTGCCATCGCCAGCCTGGGCCGCGCGCAGGCGGCGATTGCCAGCGGCGCCTTTGCGGACGAGATCGTGCCGGTGGCGGTGCCCGGCAAGGGTGGCGAGACGCTAATCGATACGGACGAGCAGCCCGGCAAGGCCCGGCCGGACAAGATCCCGACGTTGAAGCCGGCCTTTGCCAAGGATGGCACCATCACGGCGGCCAATGCCTCCTCGATCAGCGATGGTGCCGCCGCGCTGGTGCTGACGCGGGCGAGCGTTGCCGAGCGCCAAGGGTTGAGCGTGAAGGCGCGCATCGTTGCCCACGCCGCGCACGCCCATGAACCGGCCAAGTTCACCACCGCGCCGGTGCCGGCGATCCAGAAGGTGCTGGCCAAGGCCGGCTGGACGGTGGCGGATGTGGACCTGTTTGAAGTGAACGAGGCGTTTGCGGCGGTGGCGATGATCGCCATGCACGATCTGGCCATCCCGCATGACAAGCTCAACATCCACGGCGGTGCCTGTGCGCTGGGCCACCCGATCGGCGCATCGGGCGCGCGGATTGTGGCGACTCTGCTGGCGGCGCTGGAGCGGATGGGCGGCAAGCGCGGGGTGGCGGCGCTGTGCATCGGTGGCGGTGAAGCCACGGCGATTGCAGTGGAATTGGTGTAGGGGCGATTCCATCCCCGTTATCCCCGTTATCCACAGGCGGGATGGCAAAAATTTTGCTTTGACGACTCACCCGGAAGGTGAGAGCATTCACCTGTAGCCGGGAATTGACGGCGGCAGAAATGCCAACGGAATGAAGCGGTTATCGCCATTGAAGACGTATATTCTGTCCTTCGGGTAGGAATTGAAATCGGTAAATGGTGTGGCTGGGGACCCCGTGAGGGCGGAAGAGCTGGACTGATGAAAATCAGGCCTGAACGCCGCCGGAAACGACCACCAGCCAGGGCTGAAACGCCAGCCAAAGCGCCACGGGCACGGGGGCAACCCCAGGCCCGGAAACGGAGGGAACGGAGGTTCCGCAAAGCATCTCCGCACCCGAAGCCACCGGGCCGAACCTTCACAGGTATGTTCTGGGCGCAATGGCAAGGGCAGCAGCCAAGCGGATGGAAGGCCAGTCCGCAGCCATGAGCGGTTCCGCGCAAGCAGGGCCGCAAGGGCGAGGGACAAGGATACCAGCCGTGGGCCAATGCGCCCACCCAAAGACCAGGCGGCAGGCGCAAGCCGACACGCAAGGCCGAGCGGGTGGAGCGAAAAGGTCCGGCACTGCAGACAAGCAGGCCCGGAAGGGCCGAGATGGATGCAGATGCAAAAGTGCCGTGGAAGTGCGCGAGGCCAGCCGCCGCAGCTCCAGCCGACGAGGTTGTGAGCGCAGGCGCCGACCGGACCGCCCATGTCCTCCGCAAGGAGGGGCACGACACAGTGGCCGCTGGTGGCGACACCAGCGGCCATTACTGTTTTTGGGCGACTTTTCGGCCCTTCCCGCACGCTCAAAGAGCGCCCTTCAGGCCCTAACCGAATCGTCGCCCCGGACTTGATCCGGGGCCCCGCTGTTCTTTCGGCGCCAAGGAAGCGGGGCCCCGGGTCAAGCCCGGGGCGACGACCGCCTCAATCAGAAAGCGACCGTGGGTTACGGCTTCACATCCGGTGGCACTTCACCCGCCATGCTCGCTGCCACCTTTTCCGCTGCTTCCATCGCCCGCAGCAGATTGCCGCCGGCGATCTTCTCGCAATCGGCTTCGGAATAGCCGCGGCGCAGCAGTTCGGCGATCAGCGCCGGATAGGTTTCGACGCCTTCCAGGCCGGTGGGCGTTGAATCAATGCCATCGAGATCACCGCCGATGCCGACGTGATCGACGCCGGCCAGCTTCACCATGTGGGCGATGTGATCGGCGACGTCCTTGATGCCGACGGGCGGCAGCGGGTTCTTTGTCTCCCAGTCCCGCATTCCCGCCGCCTGGCGGTCCAGCTGGCCGATGTGCAGCGCCGCCAGCCGCTGCCGTTCGCCGGCGCGCGCGGCTTCCCAGGCCTGGCGGGCGGCGTTGATGAAGCCGGGCACATAGGTCGCCATCACCACACCGCCATTGGCCTTCACCAGTGGCAGCACATCATCGGGCACGTTGCGCACATGATCGGCGATGCCGCGGGCGGAAGAGTGGCTGTAGATCACCGGCGCCTTGGTCACCGCCAGCACCGCCTTCATCGTGCTGGGCGAGACGTGGGACAGATCGACCAGCATGCCGATGCGGTTCATCTCCTTGATCACAGCCCTGCCGTAGTCGCTCAATGGCTGCGGGCGCGGCGATTCATTGGCGCTGTCGGCCCAGTCGTTGTGCCTGGTGTGAGTCAGCGTCATGTAACGCACGCCCAGCGCGTGATACATGCGCAGCACGGGCAGCGAATTGTCGATCTGGCTGCCGCCTTCCACGCCCATCAGGCTGGCGACCTTGCCGGTTTTCTGGATGCGGCGGATATCGGCGGCGGTGCCGGCCAGCTCGAGATCCTGCGGATATTTCGCCACGAATCCGCGCACGATATCGATCTGTTCGATCGTCTGCTTCACTGCCGCCGGGCCGGTAACGGTGGCCGCCACATAAACGCTCCAGAACTGGCCGCCCACGCGCCCCTGATGCAGGCGGGTGATATCGGTCATCAGCGGCCGTTTGAAGGTGCGTGAATCGGCCTTCAGGTCCTGGCTCCACCAGCCCTCGCCGAAACTGCCGCGCAGCGCGCCCGGATAGTCATTATGGCCATCGATGATCGGCTGCCGCTTCAGCACCGCCTCCGCACGTTTCAGCATGTGATCATCCAGCGCAGCGGCGGGAGTGGCGGCCAGCAGACCGAGAGCCAGGAGAGCGTGTTTCATGGAGCCCAGTGTGACACCGCGCCGCCCTCTCTTGCAAGACAGGTGACGCACGCATGGCACAAGCTTCATAAACAGGGCAGCAACGACGAACTGCCGGAGGAAACCATGCTCGACGCCAACGATCGCCGCGTTTACGGCCCCGATGAAACCGCCTTCCGTGATACGGTGCGCAAGGTGTTCGAAAAGGAGCTGCTGCCCAACCTCGACCGGTTCGAGGAAGAGGGGCTGGTGAGCCGCGACTTCTGGCGCGCCTGCGGCGATGCCGGGATGCTGTGCCCCGGTGTACCGGAGGAGTATGGCGGGCTGGGTCTGGATTTCCGGTACAATGCCATCATCGATGAAGAACTGGCCTATGCCGGTTCGTCGGCCGGTATCACGCTGCAATCCGATATCGTCGCCGATTATCTCGTCGCCTATGGTTCGCCGGAGCAGAAGGCCAAATATCTGCCCAAGATGATCAGCGGCGAGGTGATCACCGCCATCGCCATGACCGAGCCCGGCGCCGGCAGCGACCTGCAGGGCATCAAGACCACCGCCCGCAAGGACGGCAATCATTATGTCATCAACGGCAGCAAGACCTATATTACCAACGGCCAGAACGCCGACCTGATCATCGTTGTCGCCAAGACCGATCCGGAAAAGGGCGCCAAGGGCACCTCGCTGATCCTGGTGGAGGCTGACCGCGAGGGATTCGCCCGCGGCCGCAATCTGGACAAGATCGGCCAGAACAGCGCCGACACCTCGGAACTGTTCTTCAACGATGTGCGCGTGCCGATGACCAACTGCCTGGGCGAGGAAAACAAGGGCTTCATCTATCTGATGAGCCAGCTGCCGCAGGAGCGCCTGTCGATCGCCATTTCCGCCCAGGCCGGCGCCCAGCGCGCGTTTGATGAAGCGGTGAAATTCGTGAAGGAGCGCAAGGCCTTCGGCAAGACGGTGTGGGAATTCCAGAACACGCAATTCGTGCTCGCCGGCCTGAAAACCGAATTGCAGGTGGGCTGGGCCCACATCGATTGGGGCCTGCAGAAGCTGATCGAAGGCAAGCTGACCGACGCCGAAGCCAGCGCCGCAAAGCTGTGGCACACCGAACTGCAAGGCCGCGTGTGCGATGAAGCGCTGCAACTGCACGGCGGCGCCGGTTACATGAATGAATATCCCATCGCCCGCCTGTGGCGCGACGCGCGCGTGCAGCGGATTTACGGCGGCACCAGCGAAATCATGAAGCTGGTGGTGAGCCGCACGATTTGAGGCCGTTCCCCTCTCCCCTCGCGGGAGAGGGCGACTCGCCAACGGCGAGCGGGTGAGGGGGCGCGCCCGCACCAACTGCGGCAATTCCGGGACTGGCCCTGCCCGGTTTCTGCCCTTATCGGGTCGCAATCCTCTGCGATAAGCGATGCCATGATGACTGCAACTGCCGCCCGTTTTGCCGAAACCGCCCCCGGCCCGCGTGAAAACGCCGGGTCGATGGCCGGCGAAGACGTGGCGATGATCAAGTTGGCTGCCACGCTCGGCCGCGAACTGGGCGTGTACAAGCCGGCCATCTATTGGGTGGATACGCTGGCTTCCGCCGCGCTGGGCTGGGGCGCGCTGGCGGCGTTGATCCTTGTACCGGGTCTGCCGGTGGCCGCCACCGCCGCGCTGGCGGTGGTCGCCGTGCTGGCGCTGTATCGTCTCGGCAGCTTCATCCACGAAATCACCCACATGAAGGATGATTCGGTGCCGGGCTATCGCCTGGGCTGGAATCTGGTGGCCGGCATCCCGCTGATGATCCCCAGCTTCATGTATGAAGGCGTGCACAATCTGCACCATGCCCGCAACCGGTACGGTACGGCGCGCGATCCTGAATATATGGCGCTGGCGCTGAAGCCCAAGATCAGCGTGCCGCTGTTCGTGATGGTAGCGGCGCTGGGGCCGATTGGCCTGATCATTCGCTGGGGCCTGCTGGCGCCGCTGTCGCTGCTGAAGCCGGTGCGCGATTTCGTGCGGGCACGCTTCTCGGCGCTGTCGATCAACCCGGATTTCCGCCGCGATCCGCCGGCTGGCCCGGCCGCCAAGCGCTGGAACGTCATGGAAGTGGTGACGTCACTGTTCGTCATCGCCGTGCTGGCGGCCGTCGCCACCGGATTCATCCCGCTGCGCGCCTTCGGCATCTGGCTGGCCGTGCTGTCAGCCAGCATGGTGATCAACCAGATCCGCACGCTGGCAGCGCATCTGTGGGAGAATGACGGCAAGGTGATGAGCATCACCGATCAGTATCTCGACAGCGTGAACGTACCGCCGCCGGCGCTGCTGCCCGAACTGTGGGCACCGGTGGGCCTGCGCTATCACGCGCTGCACCATCTGCTACCCAGCGTGCCCTATCACGCCCTGCCCGCCGCACACCGCAGGCTGGTCGCGGAACTGCCGGCCGACAGCAGCTATCATGGCGGCAACCACCCCACGCTGGCCGGCGTCATCGCCCGGCTGTGGGCGAGTGCAGGGACAGCGCGCGCCTGAGGGCGGCTGGTTGTTACCTTCTGCGGCCATTGATTGGCGCGGAATGAAAAATCAGAGACAATTACAATTGCCTCCGGCGGGCAGGCCTGAGGCCTGCACCCGTTTGATTTTTTGCCCATGTGCGTCGCCAGGCGCGCGCCAAACGAAAGTGGGTCCAGGGCCTCAGGCCCTGGCCGCCGGAGGCAGCTTTACCTTGCTTTCAAACCCGGCCGTGCTCCTGCATCCAGTTCATCACCCGGCCCATCGCCATTTCCATCAAGTGCGGCGCCATATTTTCGGGCGGCGGCGGCAGGCTGTCGAACACCCGGCTCTCGCTGAGCACCTGGTCGCCGCGCCCGATCACAAAGCCCTGCCAGCCCTTGTCCCGCACCGTATTGCAGATATCGGTATAGGTATGCAGGCCACCGGCATAGGCCATGAAACGGCGCGGCTTGCCCGGCACGTTGGCGCCCATGTACCAGCTGTTGGCCTGCGGCAGCAGCGTCATCGCGGCAGTCTGGTCGCAATGATCGGTCCACGCCTGTTCGGCTTCGCGGCTGGCCTCGATGCGAGCGGCTTGGGCAGCGTTCAATGATCCGATGATGCTGGCCACATATTCCACATGCTGTTCGATGCTGTGGATCATGTTGGTCAGCACCGATGGGCTGCCCGGTCCGGTGATCAGGAACAGATTGGGGAAGCCGGCGACCATCAAGCCAAGATAGGTTTCCGGGCCGGCGGCCCAATGCTCCTTGATGGTCTCGCCGCCCACACCCCGGATATCGATGCGCTCGATGGCGCCGGTCATCGCGTCGAATCCAGTGGCCAGCACCACGGCATCGAAATCGAAGCTGTTGTGCTTCGTCTTGATGCCGGTGGCGGTGAAATGTTGAAGCGGATCAGCGCGCAGATCGATCAGCGAGACGTTGTCGCGATTGTACGTCGCGTAATAGCCGGTATCGACGCACGGCCGCTTGGTGCCGAACGGGTGATCCTTGGGCGTGAGCAGTTCGGCGACCTTGGGATCCTTCACCTGTTCGCGGATCTTGGCGGCGACGAAATCGGCAATGATCTTGTTGGCTTCGGCATCAATGCCCTGATCGGCAAAGCCGCTGAGCAGCCGGAACCCGCCCCAGGCCCAGCGCCGTTCCAGTTCGGCCTTGATCTCTTCCGGCGGCGTGTGGATGGCGATCACGTCTTCGCGGGCCTCGTTCCAGAAGCCGCCCACCGTGGCGCGGCTGCGGGCGCGATAAGCGCGGGGATCCTTCAGCCATTCCTGGAAGTCATCGTCTGGAATCGGGCCATTGTGCGCCGGCATCGAATAATTGGGCGTGCGCTGGAACACGGTGAGGTGTGCGGCGGTTTCGGCGATGATCGGGATCGACTGGATCGCCGACGATCCAGTGCCGATGATGCCGACGCGCTGTCCGCTGAAATCCACGCCCTCATGCGGCCAGCGCGAGGTGCGATAGATGGTGCCCTGATAATCCTCGATGCCGGGGAAGGTGACATCGGTGGGCACGGACAGGCAGCCGGTGGCCATCACCACAAAGCGGGCCGGGATCACCTCGCCATTGTCGAGCGTGACGTTCCAGCCATCGGCCTTGGCATCCCAGTGGGCGGCGGTCACGCGGGTGTTGAAGCTGATGTCGGGCTTCAGGTCGAACCGTTCGGCGACATGGTTGGCATAGGCCAGCAGTTCGGGCTGCGGTGCATAGCGCTCCGACCAGCGCCATTCCTGTTCAAGTTTCTCATCAAAGCCGAAGCTGTATTCCAAGCTCTGGATATCGACGCGGGCGCCGGGATAGCGATTCCAGTACCAGGTGCCGCCAACGCCGCTGCCGGCCTCGATCACGCGGGTCTTCAGGCCCTGCTCCCGGCATTTCAGCAGCATGTACATGCCGGAAAAACCGGCCCCCACAATCAGCACATCCAGACGGTCTGCCATGATCTTCTCCCCAATCTTGCGGCCCCTCCCCGGGGGCATGACCACCGTACGCTACCACGGCCCGAACTGGGGCAAAGCTGGGAATATTAGGTGCGACAGGCCTTCCCCGGAAATGAAACAGGCCCCGGCGTCTGTGAACGCCGGGGCCTGCCCATACCTGCTGCGCTGTAACTCAAGCGGCGGGCTTCACAGCCTCCGCCGCCGCAGCGGTCTCTGCCGGTGCCGGAGCGGCAGCCACCACGGGTGCCGGAGCGGCAACCGGAGCAGCGCCCTTCAGCGCCGGATAGTCTTTCAGCATCTTGTATCCGCCCAGCGGCTTGTTCACGCCCTGGTGGCAGGTGGCGCAGTTCACCTTCAGCGGATCACCGTGCGGGCCACGGCGGTTGCCATAGGCACCCTTGCCGTTGGCTGGCCACACATCGCCCAGAGCGGTGATGTAGTTGTTGTTGGTGTCACGCACCATGCGGATACCATACCAGGCATTCACACGCTGCGGCCGGCTGTCTTCCCACTTCGCGAAGTTGTTCGAGTTGTGGCAATAGGAGCAGTTCACACCAAGGCCCTGGCTCATATGCATCATCAGGCCGTAAGTTTTTTCGGTCTGCTGGATGCTGCCATAGCTAGCAGCGCTGGGGAACTCCTTGCCGCCAACCCGGATGCTTTCCTTTCCGGCCAGATAATCCGTAAACGGATCATAGGCGAGGCTAGCATAGGCCACCGTCTTGGCGGGCGTGTTGCCGCCGCGCTTGTTGCCGGTGATGGTGCCCGGGTCCGGAACTGCGGTGGACCAGTTGTTCACCGGCACCGGATTGCCGCGGTGGCAGGTCCAGCAGGTGACGCCAGCGTTTTCCTGATCAGCACCCTGGCCTGCGAAGTGCGGCTTCCAGCTGGCGTTGATGTTCTGGGTCATCTGCAACATCTTGCGGGCCACGACCTTGGTGTATTTCTCATCCGAGGCCATGTTTTCCGGATTGTGGCAGTAGGTGCAGCCAGCATCCTTGACGTTGGAGCCATCGGGCGCGATCCACGTGGTCATCGCCAGCATCAGATAGTTGAATTCGTCCACCGAGACGTTGCCCAACACGGGCACGTTCTGATAGGCCGTGCTCGCTTTCTCACCGCCGATCATCTCCGGCGTCAGTTCATAAGGCGGGGCGGGCACTTCTCCCACCTTCGCCTTGGTGTCCGGATCGGCAATCAGCACCAAGGCTGTACCACGCGGGCCAACTTGCTCCTGCTCCTTATAGCCGAGTTCACAACCAGCCAGAAGCAGAGCCGGCAGGACGATGGCGACAAGCTTGTTCAGCGTCTTCATTGCGGTGCTCCCGGAAGGGTGGCGGGATCAACGACACCGGTGGCCGGATATTCGCGGGCAAAGCCGTGATCGACCGCCCACAGGAACCAGTTGTCGACAACCGTGCCGGTGAGCAGGATGCCGATGCCGCCCGTGAGCGTCGTCAGCACTGCAAACCACCAGGCCCAGCGGTGGATGGATTCCATTGTGGCATTCCACCCCATGGTCCAGCGCCAGAACAGCGCTGCACGTTCAGAGGCAGTGCCGCGATCGGTGATCTGTTCGATTTCGCGCTCGCCGCCATAACGGCCCACCGCAAGGATGGTGGCGCCGTGCATGGCAAACAGCAGCACCGAGCCGTAAAGAAAGGCGATGCTGAGCGCGTGGAACGGATTGTAGAACAGGTTGCCGTAGCGGATCGAGAAGGCCGCGGTCCAATCCAGGTGCGGGAAGATGCCGAATGGCACCGCTTCGGCCCAGCTGCCCATCATCATCGGGCGGATGAAGCCGAGGACGAGGTAGAGCCAGATCGCCGAGCCGAAGGCCCAGGCCACGTGCGTGCCCATGCCCAGTTCCTTGGCGCGCACATAGGTGCGGGCCCACCACAGCAAGATTGAAGCCGTGAGGAAGAAGCCGGCGGCAATCCACCAGCCGCCTTCGTTCAACGGCACGCCAACGGTGAAGCCATATTTGGCGGCCGGCGGTTCAAGCGCGAGCCAGAAGAACTGGCGCACGAACTGGATCGGATCCCAGTTCACCGATGCCGCCATGTTGAGACCCATTATCTCGATGGCGATGAAGCCAGTCAGCAACGAGGCGATGCCGAGCTTGCCGAGGTAGACGGGACCAAACTGGGCGCCGCCCAGCTTGCCCATCAGCCACGACGTGCCGAACGGACCAAAGCGCTCATCGTTGTGAGGACCAAGCGGAACGCCGGCTTCCAGCTCACCACGGAGCTGTACCTGCGTGAAGATGTTTTGATATGCCATGGCGCGTCCCTGTCCTCAGCTCCAGATCGGCAGATTGAGCCACCACGTCCACCACTCCGGCCAGCCGCGTGACCAGAAGGGACCCGAGATGATGATGCAAACCGCGCTCCAGAAGCCGGCATTCATTGCCAGCAGCAGGCCCACGCGGTGGATGCCCAGCGTGCCGACGGAATAACCGATCAGATCGCGGAAAAATGTATCTTCATACTCCGGCGACTTCACAACTTCGCCCTTGGCCGGGTTGACCGCCGACAGCACCAGCGCGCCATGCAGACCAAGCGCGAGGGTGGTGGTGAAGAAGAAGCTCACCGCCAGCATGTGCGCCGGGTTGTAATGGAAATGCAGATATTGATAGCCGGTGTTCGACACCCAATCGAGGTGCGGGAAGATACCGTAGGGGAAGCCATAGCCCCAGGCACCCATCAGCAGCGGGCGGAACACCACCAGCGTGACATAGGCGAAGATCGCCATGCCGAAAGCGGCCGGCACATGATATCCCATGCCGAGCTTGCGGCAAATTTCCACCTCGCGCAGCGCCCAGCTGCAGAACGCGCCAACCGCGCAGATCGTGACGATCTGCCAGAGGCCGCCTTCCTTCAGCGGCGCCATTTTCAGCCCATAGCTGATGTCTGGCGGCGCGATGTTGATAAGCCATGGGTTCCAGGTGTCGCCGATGGCAGCACCATAGATGATCAGTGCCGTACCAAGGGCAGCGAAGAAAGCCGTCGTGACTCCGAAGAAGCCGACGTAATAGGGACCAACCCAGAAGTCGAAGAGGTCGCCGCCAATCAGCGTGCCCCCGCGAACTCGATATTTTCGTTCAAAACTCAACACTGCCATGGCGCACCTCCCCCATGTTGCCGCAGGTCAAAAACCGGCGGTACGGGCCCGTTGCAAGGGTGTGGATGGGCGGGCGGCGGAACCGACCCGCCCATCGCACGCTTGACCGGAACAGCCCGGACAGCCTGACGGATGTCAGGCGGCCTGGGTGGTTTCCGTGATGGCTGCAGCCTTCGCCGGTTCGGCGCCGTCCAACCAATTGTACCGCTCGGTGCTGAGCAGGATGAAATGGATCAGCACGGCCAGCGTGAACAGGAAGACCGCCAGGGCGGTCAGGATGCGCTGCGGATTGAAAGTTTGCCAGATCTTCCACATTGTCGTCGCTCCTTAAGCGTGGGGCGCAGCGACGCTGGAAGCGTCAGCCTGCTGGATCTGGTGGATTTCCACGGCCGCGTACGGACGCTTCGAACCGAACCAGGGGCGCCAAACCCAAACGAGCCAGTGGGCGATCACAGCCACGATCACGAAGAACGCCATCGACACGACGAAGCCCTTGTGGAACTCCCTTGCTTCGGCGTCGGTCAGGTAGGTACCCGGACCAATCTTGTTGTCACTCATGCCTTTTCCTCCGATGGTTCCGCCGCACGCTGCCAATATGGCATCGCCCGACCGGCGGCTTTGCGGCGTAGGATGATTCCACCGCAAAGAGATTGAGACTGTGTCAGATTGTCTCTGCGACAG
Source organism: Sphingomonadales bacterium (assembly GCA_027485735.1). GTDB lineage: Bacteria > Pseudomonadota > Alphaproteobacteria > Sphingomonadales > Sphingomonadaceae > Sandarakinorhabdus. The sequence continues at coordinate 25,918 of JAIXQM010000072.1, forward strand.
TCTATGCCTGACCTTGCCAGCAAGGCAAGTGAATTACAGCTTGAATTGAGGGCGATAGCGCCGATCATGCCGCCTGGGCCTCATAAAGGCGCACAGCGGAGCGCAAACGGTCCACGGTTACCAGCTTTTCACCCGCGTCGCGGGCCGCACGCTCTGCCGCATCACGCAAACGCTTGGCCGCAGAGATTCGCACCAAAACCGGCTCCTTGTCGACAATTCGGTCGAGCTCTGAACGGGCCTCGTCTTCCCAGCCCACCGCTTCCAGCAGGCGCGACGGCGTCGCATCGGCCTTGTCCATCATGGTGGACAGCGGCAGGATGAAGAACAGCGCATCGAACAGGGCGTTGCACACTTCCTGCATGATCCAGGTACATCCCGCATAGCCCATGAACGGCGTGCCGGTGTGGCGGCGGATGGCGGCACCGGGGAAGCTGGCGTTGATGTAGATCGACCGGCTGTTCGATTCGGCCATGTACATGCGTTCGTTGTAGCTGCCGAACACGATCAGCGGGCTCGACGTGGCGATGGCCTGCTTCACGGCTTCGTTGTCGGGCTTCACGCCGGCGTTGCGCTGGAAGTCGAACACGCAGGGCATGCCCATGTCATCTTCCAGGAACACCTTCATGCCGCGGGCATAGGTTTCCGTCGCCACGATGCCAAAGCTGGCGGTGGCAAAGAAATCCTGGGTGACCGAACGCCACAGATCCCACAGCGGCTTGATGGTGGTGTGCTTTTCCTTCTCGATGAAGGGTTCCGGGTCCACCCCGGTCAGCTCACCCAGCTTGCGCAGGAAGGCGGTGGTGCTGGCCAGACCGATGGGGGCTTGGAGATAGGGCCGCTCCAGCGTCTCGCACAGGTTGCGGCCCCATTCGCGGTACATGCACACGTTCACCGACGCATCGGCAAGGCGGCGGATATCGGCAAGGTGCGTGCCCAGCGGGAACACCATGTTCACTTCGCAGCCCATGCCTTCGATCAGGCGGCGGATCTCCGCCAGGTCCGACGGCATGTTGAAGGTGCCATATTGCGGGCCGATGATGTTGACGAGCGGCTTCTCGCCCTCTTTCCGCACCTTGGGTGCCGGCATCTTCTTCGGGCCGAATTCCTTCCACAGCCAGGTCAGCGCGCGGTCGGCGGCCTGCCATTGATCCTCATCGATGGTGCGCGGCAGGAAGCGAACGATGCTGGTGCCTTCCGGCGTCACGCCGCCGCCGATCATTTCGGCGATGGAGCCGGTGACGACGACCGCAGGCAGCGCCGGATCGAGCGTGCGCCAGGCACGCTTCATGGCGCCCTCGGTGCCGGTCTTGGCCAGTTCATCCTCGCCCAGGCCGGTAACAACGATGGGCAGTTCGTGCGGCGGCAGGCCGTCGGTATAGTGCAGCACCGAAGTGACCGGCAAATTCTCGCAGCCCACCGGGCCATCGATGACAACCTGCAGGCCCTTCACCGAGGTGAAGCTGTACACGGCGCCCCAATAGCCGCCGGCCCTATCATGATCGAGCACGAGCATGGCGTCAGTCCCCGATCGCTTCGCTCGCCTTGGCGGCGGCGATCATCTTGCCTGCGTATTTCTTCTTGAACTCGGGCCGGTCACGAGGGACCTCTTCCCAGATGCCGGCGGCATGGCCTTCGCCAACGCCCTGGAAAAAGTCCTTCATCATGTCGAAACGGCCCTTGTTACCAAGCGCACCGTTGATCACCTGGGCCAGGCTGCCGGCGCCGGCCGGCCCCATCAGCGGCCGTGCCGAGATGAGGTTGGTGAAATACAGGCCGGGGATGGCGCGCGTCTTGGCGTGCTGCACCACCGGCGTGGTGCCGATGGCCAGATCGGGGCGATATTCCTCCACCGCGGCGATGTCCTGTTCCAGGCTGGCGCGATACTGGATGCGCACACCCTTGGCTTCCAGCCACTCGCGATCGGGATCGGACCATTTGGTGCGCGGGCAGGCAGTGCCGACATAGGGCACATCGGCACCGGATTCGATCAGCAGACGCGCCACCAGCAGTTCCGAGCCCTCGTAACCTGAAACCGTGATGCGGCCCTTGATAGGCTTGGCCGAAAGCGCGCCGGTGATCGCCGGCAGCCACTTGTTCTGCGCGGCGGCGACCTTGTCAGCGGGCAGCCCGAACGCGTCGCCGATGGCAGCCAACCAGGCGGCGGTGCCATCCCGGCCGACCGGGGCCGAACCAACGACGGTGCGGCCGGCGGCTTCGAATTCACGCACGGCCGCCGTGTAGAACGGGTGGATGGCGGCCACCACCGGCGAGGCCAGCGCGGCATACAGCTCGCGCCACTCGCGGGTCGGCACCACTGGCCCAGCCGTCAGGCCCATCGGCTCCAGCAGCATCGAAATGCCCACCGGATCGGCCGGGAACATTTCGCCGAGCAGTGTCACGGTCGGCTTGTCAGGCATCACGGCGGGCGCCGCGACCGGGCCGGCCATGATTTCATTGCGCGCGTAATTCAGCATCGCGCCGGCCAGCACGTCCTTGGCTTCGGCATGGGTCGGCACGCCAAAGCCCGGCACGTCGATGCCGATGATGCGCACACCGTTGATCGCATCGGGCAGCAACTGCAGCGGCACACCCGAAGCGGTCGGCACGCACAAATTGGTCACCACGATCGTGTCGTATTTTTCCGGATCGGCCATGTCGTGCACAGCGTCGCGGATATCCTCGAACAACTTGCCGGTAACCAATGTTTCCGAATTGAACGGCACATAGCCCACCGTGCGCCGCGCTCCATAGAAGTGCGACGTGAAGGTGAGGCCATAAACGCAGCAGGCCGAGCCCGACAGGATGGTAGCGGTGCGGCGCATGCGCAGGCCAACGCGCAGGGAACCGAAGGCCGGGCACATGGATTGCGGCTGGTCGTGCGGGCCCTTGGGATAATCGGCGGCGTAGCGTTCCAGCACTTCAGACTTGCCGGCCTTGGCCGCTGCATCGCGCATCGTGTCGGCGCCGGCGTGGCAGCCGGCCCCTTCCGCGGGCGGAACCGCCAGGTCTTCAGACATTGTCGTACACCACTTCCAGGCTCGGCTTCGTCTCATAGACGCCGCCGCGCATGTCTGCCTGAGAAGCCGGTTTCAGGGTGAAGTTGCCACCGGTATCTTCCGGCTTGAACAGGCCGAGCAGGCCATCCTGATCGAGTGGGGTCGGCCGCACCGGCGGCGCGGTTGCAACGGCTTCTGCCAGTTCGGCGAACAGCGGGCCCCACTGGCTGTCTGACGTGCCGATGATCTGATAATTGGCGGATTTCTTGCGGATATCTTCGTGCGCTGGGATGCTGACCAGCACCGGGATGCCGACCGCCTTGGCAAAGGCCTGGGCCTCGCCCGAACCATCGTCCTTGTTGATCAGGATGCCGGCGACGCCAACATTGCCGCCCATCTTGCGGAAATATTCCACCGCCTTGCAGACATTGTTGGCGACATAGAGCGATTGCAGATCGTTCGAACCGACCACGATCACCTTCTGGCACATGTCGCGGGCGATCGGCAGGCCAAAGCCGCCGCACACCACGTCGCCCAGGAAATCGAGCAGGACGTAATCAAAGCCCCAATCGTGGAAGCCCAATTTTTCCAGGGTTTCAAAGCCGTGGATGATGCCGCGACCACCGCAGCCACGGCCAACCTCGGGCCCGCCCAGTTCCATGGCGAACACGCCGTCGCGCTGGAAGCAGACGTCTTCAATCGAGAGCTCTTCGCCCGAAAGCTTCTTCTTGGACGAGGTTTCGATGATCGTCGGCGTCGCCTTGCCGCCAAACAGCAGGCTGGTGGTGTCGCTCTTGGGATCGCAGCCGATCAGCAGCACGCGCTTGCCCTGCTGCGCCATCATGTAGGAGAGGTTGGCGAGCGCAAAGCTCTTGCCGGAACCGCCCTTGCCGTAAATGGCAATGATCTGGGTTTCCTTGGTGATTTCACCGGTGTGAACGGGATCAGGTTCCAGTTCAGCCTCCTCGCGAAGCGCGGCAACCTGATCGAGAAGATTATTGATGCTCATGCGATATCTCTCCAGTCGAAGACCATCTTGAGACAATTGGGGTCCGAAAAGGCCTGACCATAAGCGGTCGGGGCTTCTGATGCGGGTACCTTGTGCGTCACAAGGCCCTCGAGTGACAGCCTACCGCTGCCCACCAGCGCGAGCGAAGTCGCGAGGTCGTCAGGCTGGAACTCTGTGGCAATGCGGATGCGAAGTTCACGCCGGAATGCTGGCGCGAAGTTGAACGACAGCGGATCGCTGTAGAAGCCGGCCAGCACGATCTCGCCCCCACGCGCCATGTGCATGACGGTCTGGTCGATCACGCGGTGGTCACCGCTGGCATCGTAGACCGAGCGGTAATCCCGCCGCTCGTCGGTCTCGGGCCTGACCACCCGATATCCCTCTGCGCCCGCCATGCGGGCGTCATTGATTTCCCACACCGTCGGCTCCACACCAGCCGCCAGCGCGATGCGCGCCAGCAGGCGGCCGAGCACACCGTGGCCGATGATCAGATCCGGCATCTCGCCGCCCGCCACCGCATGCTGGGCGGTGGCAGCCAGGCTCATCAGCACGGCCTTTTCGTGGAGTTCGGCCGGCAGCGGGATCACCCGCGCCGCGCCAGTGATCAGCGTCTTGGCCTGGCCGCCAAACAGCCCGCGCGCGCCTTCGAATTTCGATGATCCCGGCACGAACACCGTCTTGCCGATCATCGCGGTCGCATTCTCGCCGGCGTCCACCACCGTGCCGACCGCTTCATATCCGGGAACCAACGGATATCCCATGCCGGGGAACATGGGCATGGATCCATTGTACATCAGCTTTTCCGTACCCATGGAAATGCCTGAAAAGTCGATCGACACCACCACGTCATCGGCTTGGCAGGGCGTGAGCGTCAGCGAGCGCAATGTAACGCGCTCAGGCTCTTCCACCACAACAGCCAGTGTTTCCATTCAAACAACCCCATAAGGAAACCGGCCAGTTTTGCCCCGCTGAGCCGTCCCAATGCAATGGCTAATATCCAAAGCGCCCTGCGGCTGTAAAGCGCACATGACAGATCGGAAAGCAAAAAATTGGACGGGCTTGGTCGTCTTTAGGCTTGACGAAACCGGCAAACGCCGTTCCGCAGCTCAGCGCTGTGCAACGATCAGCCTGGTGACCATTGGCAGCGCCGTGGCCACCTCGCGCGCGCTGCCGAATCCGGCTTCGGCCAGCAGCGCCAGATAAGCCGCCACCGTGCGGGGCCGGCCCGATCCCATCGCCCACAGATAGAGGCCGAAATAGGCATCGCCCATCACTTCGGCGCCCATCGTGCCGGCCATCGGTTCGGCCAGCAGCAGGCGGCCGCCAGGCGGCAAGGCGGCATGGGCCTTGCGCAGCAGCGCGCGCACCACATCATCATCATGATCATGGCAGATGCGCACCAGGCTGATCACGTCAGCACCCTGCGGCAGCGGATCATCGCGGAAACTGCCGCCGTGCAGCGAGACGTGGGAAAGCCCCCGCGCCGCCAGCTTGGCTTTCGCGCCGTCCACCACGGCGGGCAGATCGAACAATTTCAGGCTCAGGCGCGGGTGGCGCTGCGCCACTTCGGCGAGGAAGGCGCCATGGCCGCCGCCCACATCCATCAGGCAGGTGTGGCGGCTGAAATCATAGGCATCCAGCACCTGTTCGGCCACCATCGGCTGACTGGCCGCCATCAGCGCCGAATAGGGCGCTACCGCCCCTTCGCCGCCGCCCTGCCAACTGGCCGCATCGGTGGCTGCCGGCAGCCCCTGCCCGGCGGCCGGTGCATAGGTCCAGAACGCCGCCAGCTTGCCCTGCCCGCGCCCGCCTTTCAGCATGGCGATGGGATCGGCCAGATCATCATAGAAGATCTTGTGATGCTCGATCATCGCCAGCGCGCCCTGGTTGGTCGAAAGCGCCGCGCCGCGCTGGCCCAGCACCCACAGATCGGGCGCCGCCAGTTCCACCAGATCAATCGCCTTCGCCGCGCCCAGCAGCCGCTGCATCGCTTCTTGGGCAAGGCCCGCGCCCTGCGCCAGTTCGGCGGTGCTGGCCGGCCCGTTGCCCAGGCGGCGAATCACGCCGGCATCAACGGTCGCAGTCAGCGCCTTGGTCTGCACGAAACCGGTGATCACCGCGAACATGGCATTGGCGTGATAGCGCGCAGTGCGCCGCATCAACGGGTTGCGCATGGCAAAACGCTGGAACGCCGGATTGGCCAGCATCCGGTTGCGCGCGTTCAGCCAGCGCAATTTCCACGCGTAAGAGGCCGTGTTTTCAGCCATGTGCCCCACAAGCTCGTCTCAAACCGTCTGGACAGTCGCTGCCCAAAGGTCAATCATGACCCCTGTGGTCAGGTTTAGCTGCCAGACCTTAACGATAGATGATTCGGAAGTGCGATTTGGCAGGCCCTGACAGCGTTGTCATCATCGGAGCCGGCATGGCGGGCCTGTCGGCTGCCGTGCTGCTGGCGGCGCGCGGCGTGCCGGTGACCGTGGTGGAGCGCATGGGCGCCCCCGGCGGCAAGCTGCGCACGGTCGATGTGGGCGGCGTGCCGGTGGATGCCGGCCCCACTGTTTTCACCCATCGCCCGGTGTTCGAACGCATCTTTGCCGATGCCGGCACCACGCTCGACGCGCATCTCACCCTCCACAAATCCGATCGCCTCGCCCGCCACGCCTGGCAGGATGGCAGCAGCCTTGATCTGTGGGCCGATCACGCCCGCAGCCGCGATGCCGTCGCGGCCTTTGCCGGCCCGCGTGAGGCCGAAGGCTGGACGCGCTTTCAGGCCGAATCCGCCCGCATCTGGAACGCGCTGGAAACCCGCTTCATGGAAAGCCCGGCGATGGGCCCCGTTGGCCTCACGCTGAAATACGCCCCCTTCCACCTGCACGAGATGTTCGCGATCAACCCGTTCGCGACCCTGTGGAACACATTGGGCAAATATTTCCGCGATCCGCGCCTGCACCAGCTATACGGCCGCTATGCCACCTACACCGGCGCCGATCCCTTCCAGGCCACCGCCACGCTGATGCTGATCGCCCATCTGGAGGCGCGCGGCGTCTGGCTGGTGGAAGGCGGCATGCACGAAGTCGCCCGCCAGATGGCGCTGCTCGCCGAGCGGCTGGGGGCGAAATTCCATTACAATGCCCATGTTTCCGAAATCATGGTACGGAACGGCCGCGCTGCCGGGGTGAAGCTCGCCAGCGGCGAGGAACTCCCCGCCCACGACATCCTCTCCAACAGCGACATTTCCGCTCTCGCCGATGGCCGCTTCGGCGCTGCCGCGTCGGGGGCCGTCACCGGCGTCAAACCCCACGAACGCTCGCTCTCCGCCCTCGTCACCATGATGACGGCCGAAACCAGCGGCTTCGAGATGGACCGGCACAACGTCTTCTTCTCCACCGACTATGCCGCCGAATTCCGGCACATCTTCGGTGAACACCGCCTGCCCGCCGAACCCAGCATCTATATCTGCGCGCAGGATCGTGGCATCGGCAGACCACCCGACGGCCCCGAACGCCTGCAACTCATCGTCAACGCCCCGCCCACCGGCGACGGCTCCCCACCAACGCCAGAGGAGATGGAACAATGTCAGACAGCAACGCTGGCGGTCCTCGCCCGGTGCGGGCTGACACTGAAACCAACAGCGATGGTGCCAGTGGGCCCAGCGATGTTCGAGGCGCTTTTCCCTTCGAGCGGTGGGGCCCTTTATGGTCGGGCCTCGCACGGGTGGCAGGCCAGCTTCCGCCGGCCTGGCAGCAAGACGAAGCTGCCCGGGCTCTGGGTCGCCAGTGGTTCGGCGCACCCGGGAGCGGGCGTGCCGATGGCGGCCTTGTCCGGCCGCTTGGCGAGCGCAGCGATCCTGCAGGCCCGCGCTTCGATCAGGACGTTGCACCCGGTGGCTACCGCTGGTGGTATGTCGACGCCGAAAGCGACTGCGGACAATATGGCCTGACGATCATCGCCTTCATCGGCTCGGTTTTCTCCCCCTATTACAAGGCCGCCGGCCGCGATGCCCCGGAAGATCATGTTTCCCTGAACGTCGCGCTCTATGGCAAGGGCTGCCGCCGCTGGGCGATGACAGAGCGCGGCACCGGTGCCCTGTTCCGCGAGTCCGCCACGCTGCGCATCGGCCCCAGCCAGCTGCGCTGGGATGGCGCCACGCTGGTGATCGATATCGAGGAAGAATGCGCCGTTCTGCCGATGAAAGTCCGCGGCCAGGTGCGGGTGACGCCGCAAGTCTATGGCCAGCGCCGCTTCCGGCTGGATCCCGGCGGAAAGCATGTGTGGGAACCGATCGGCCCCTGCGCGCGGGTGGAAGCCACGTTCACCAACCCCGATATCAAATGGGCCGGCACCGGATATCTGGATGCCAACCACGGCAGCGAATCACTGGAAGACGGCTTTGCCGATTGGCAGTGGAGCCGGGCCCATCTGAAGGATGGCTCCACCGCGGTGATGTACGAAGGCCAGCTGAAAGACGGCGCCGATTTCGGCATGGCCCTGCGCATCACGCCCGATGGCCAGGCCGAAGTGATGGAAATGCCCGCCCCCGTGGTGCTGCCCAAAACCGCCTGGCGCCTTGACCGCATGACCCGCGCCGACGCCGGCTACACCGCCCGCATCCGCGCCACCTGGGAAGACACGCCCTTCTACAGCCGCACCGCGCTCGCCACCCGCCTGTGGGGGGAGGATGTGGTGGCCGTGCACGAATCGCTCAACATGCGGCGGTTTGATACGGGGGCGGTGCAGTGGATGCTGCCGTGGCGGATGCCGCGGAAGGTGTGAGAAAAGATCAGTAACAAATCACCGCTCTATTGGTAAGTCACATAGGCCAATCATCTTTGTTTTGCGATCAATGAACACCGCCTTGAGTCAACATCTATTAATATTGGCTTGTCGCGATCTGGAAGTTCATAGCTGTATCGATATACGATAGAAAAGTCATCTAAATCGGATCTCATATCTTTATTGTTGCATACTTTCTTTTCTATTGAATCATTAAGGAATTTTACTAAATAACTATCTTTAACATCTCTACGAGTAATTGTATAAAGATAGGTAAAAGTTCGCCCTTTCACTACTGCACCATTCAGGCGGGTTACCTCGTCAATTTGCTGTGGCTTCAACTGCTCAGCGGCGCGTTTCAGCTGCAGCTCGACCGGATCCGTTCGATTATGAACGCCTGATTTTGACGAAATTTCGCTATCTTTGATGTTATCTTCGCTCATTACATCAAGTGCGGTCGACCCAACAAAGATGCAGAAGTATGCAATGGCTGCGATGACTGTCCTAGGAAACGTATTGGCAACATCGAACACTCTTGTAAAATTCGCTTGATCCCAATTCGTTTGCTTTCCTTCTTTCAGTTTTGAAAAGTTCATTGAATATTGAACGAGTGAAACAATCGGAATACCGAGGCCGAGGCCCTGCAGATATACTCCTAAATTGCGCTTGGCCGCTGTGCTAAAATTCAATCGCCTGTTCTGTAAGGTTTCCAACCTCAATCCAACGAGCGCCTTTCCCAGCGAATTTCCAAAAACTACTACGACAATTGAGTCCATTATCAGTGCAAATGGCAATAATACTAGACCAATCAACTGCGAACCAGCGCGTCCTTCGAAAACATCCCTACTGAAAAATTCCGGTAGAAAAATCCCTACAACTAAAGCTATCACGCCAATATATATCGACGTGTCTAAAAGCCTCGCCCATAAGCGAGGCCAAGGAGCAGCGTACGATCTAAAATTTCCATCTTCCCCGCCATCTGAAGGCACCGTGTCTAAATCAGACATTTATCTCACCACATTTATCGCCAGTTAAGCTTGCACCGAAGTTAGTCAATTGCAATTGAAAATTCAAACATGGCACTTCTACTTTGGCGATTTTTCTCTCCTTACCGCGCCAACGCATATTCCTGCACCAACACCCGTTCCGGCACCGCCCACGCCGCTGCAATCTTGCGGATCATCCCCAGCGTCAGCGCCCGCTTGCGCGCCAGGATTTCGGTGGCGCGGGATTGGCCCACAAGTGCCGCGAGATCGGCGCGGGTGTGGCCGTTCATGGCCATGGCGGCTTCGATGGCCTGCACCGGATCAAGCGGGGCGATGGGCCAGCGGCGGGCTTCGTAGGCGTCCACCAACGTCACCAGCACGTCCAGCCGGTCCCCGGCTTCGGTGCCTTCTTCCGCACCCCACAGGGTTTCGATGTCGCGCAGGGCGGCTTCGTGATCGGCGTCGGAGCGGATGGGGCGAATCTGCATGGATTGTCTCCTCTCAGAACAGGGTGACGGTCAGCGCGTCGATCCGGTCATAGGCGGCGTGGGTGCCGATGAATTTGATGAAGGCGATGCCCCGCCGCCAGTCGAACGCCACCACCAACCGGTAATCACCGCCCGCCACTTCAAACCGCACCCGTTCCCCATTCAGCGCCTTGGCCTTGGAGAAGTTGTTCACGGCATCAAGCGGGCTTTGCCAGCGGGCCGCCGACGTGACTTCATACCAGTGCCGCAGCGAGGCTTCGGTTTCGGGATGGTCGGTCCAGAAGGCGACCAGCTGGTTGCGGGCGATCACCCTCATGTGGGGTTCCTAGCATTTCCCATCTTGGGAAGCAAGCGGATTTCCCGGACTGGGAAGCGCTTCCCCTCCCCTAGTTCGTCACCCCGGCGAAAGCCGGGGCCCATCGCCCGAGCAGTGGTGACGATGGCGCGACCGCATCGAAAGCATGGGAGATGGGCCCCGGCTTTCGCCGGGGTGACGGGTAGGGCGTGGGTCACTCGTCCTTCTTGTCCTTGTCCCCCGGTTTCTCCCGCAGCGTCCACAGCTGCCAGCCGGCGAAGGCGAGGACAGCGAAGAGGCTGACTCCGCCTTCGATCAGGCCGTAATATTCAACCGGGATCTCCATCAGCGGCGAATGGGGCCGTCTGGGCCATAGAGCGGGAAGGGCGGGCGCTTGGGCTGCGGCGGCGGGTTCTTGGCGAGGGCGTCCATCGCCAGCGCCACCGCCTTTTCCAGTTGCGGGTCGCCGCCAGCCATCATGGCGGCCGGGTCTTGATCCACCTCCACATCGGGCGGCACGCCGATGTTTTCCACGGCCCACTCGCCAGCCGGGGAGAAGAAGCCCACCGACGGGCTGGTGAGCTGGCCGCCGTCCATCAACGGCGGGATGCCGCCGATGCCCACCAGGCCGCCCCAGGTGCGCTTGCCCACCAATGGCCCCAGTTTGAAATCGCGGAACATCCACGGCAACATGTCCCCACCGCTGGCCGATCCTTCGTTTATCAGCATCACCTTGGGCCCCAGCACGCTGGCCGATGGCGTGCGATCGATGCGGCCATAGCGCGGTTGCCACCAGCTGATCAGGCGGCGGTTCATCACCTCGATCATGTAATCCGCCGCCTGGCCGCCGCCGTTCCAGCGATCATCGATCACCATGCCCTGCCGGTCGGTCTGCGCGAAATAATAGCGGTTGAAGCTGGTGAAGCCGCCGCCGCCGGTGTTGGGCAGATAGACATAGCCGAGCTTGCCGCCCGAGAGCTTGTCCACGCGCTGGCGGTTGTCTTCAATCCAGGTGAGGTTGCGCAGGCGGGCTTCGCTGGCGATGGGCACCACCGTCACGTC
>JAIXQM010000150.1 GCA_027485735.1 Sphingomonadales bacterium
GGTTTTCTCTATATCGACGAAATCAACCTGCTCGAAGACCATCTTGTCGATCTTCTGCTCGATGTTGCCGTGTCGGGTACCAACGTCGTCGAACGCGAGGGGCTTTCGATCCGTCACCCGGCGCGTTTCATCCTTGTGGGCAGCGGCAACCCGGAAGAGGGTGAACTGCGCCCGCAGTTGCTCGATCGCTTTGGCTTGTCGGTCGATGTGCGCACCCCGACCGATATCGGCGACCGGATCGAGATCGTGAAACGGTGCGACCGCTTCGACCGTGACCCGGCAGGCTTTGTGGCCGAGTTCGAGGACAGCGAGCAGCACACGCTGGAAGCCATCGCCAAGGCGCGCAAGCTGCTGCCCAAGGTGCAAGTGGAAGACGAGATGCTGGGCCTTGGTGCCCAGCTCTGCTCGGCAGTGGGCGCCGATGGCCTGCGTGGGGAACTGACCCTGCTGCGTGCCGCCCGCGCGCAGGCGGCATTGGCCGGCAAAAAGCATGTTAAGCCCCATCATCTGGCTGAAGTGGCGACGATGGCACTGCGCCACCGCCTGCGCCGCAATGTGCTGGACGACACCGGCTCCACCGCCCGCATCACCCGCGCCATCGCGGAACTTATCCCGGCATGACCCCTGAAGGGGAGAGTGACACGTCGGGAGAACGCTGGGCGCTGGCGCTGGCGGCGATCGACGTGTTGGTGGCGGCCGGCAATGCAGTTGGAGGCATCCTGCTGCGCGCCCGCCCCGGCCCGGTACGCGATGCCTGGTCTGATGCACTGAATCTGGTCGTCCCCACCCGCCGCTTGCCGGCCAGCGCCGATGCCGAAGCGATGGATGGCGGGCTGGACCTGACGGCGACATTGGCCAGCGGCAAACCCGTGCACCGCGCCGGCATATTGGCTGATGCCCAAGGCAAGGCGTTGGTGGTGCCGATGGCGGAGCGACTCAATCCGGCGCTGGCGGCGCGGCTGGCCACGGCGATCGACGATGGCGCGCCGCCGCTGGTGCTGTTCGACGAAGGCGATCCCGAGGATGCGGATCGGGAACGGATTCCGCAGGGCCTGGCTGACCGACTGGCCATTCATATCGATCTGAACAGCGTGCGGCTGGACATGGCGTCCCTGATCGCCGGTGAAGCGCCGCCACCACCGCTGGAAATGCTGGCCGAGCCCGGCGCGATCGCCAAGGATCCGGCAACCGCCCTGGCCGTGGCGGCGGCCGCGCTGGGCATCGCGTCGGTGCGCGCGCCGATCATGGCGGTGCGTGTTGCCCGCGCCCATGCCCGTGCCGATGACCGGCCAGATGATATCGAACAGCTGCGTGAGGCGGACATGGCTGCCGCCGCCGCGCTGGTCCTTGGGCCCCGCGCCACCCGCCTGCCACCGCCACCTGAAGAGGAACCGCCGCCTCCCGAAGAGCAGCCCGACGACCAGCCGCCGCCGGAAGAGCCGCCGCCGCCACCGCCGCCCAGCGACGACAACCAGGGCGACGACCAGGAGCAGCCGGAACCGCCGCCATTTGATCCGACCGACATGATCCTGGATGCGGCACAAACCGCGCTGCCGCCGGGCCTGCTCGATGCGCTGGCGGCTGGCACCATGGGCAAGGCACCCAAGGCCAGCGGTTCGTCCGGCGCCAAGCAGAAAAGCATCACCAGCGGGCGCCCGGCTGGCGTGCGGCCAGGAATGCCGGGCCGCGGCGCGCGGCTGGCGCTGATTGAAACCATCAAGACCGCTGCCCCTTGGCAGAAGATCCGCCCCGTCCGCGAAGACGGCCGCCTCGCCATCCGTACCGACGATCTGCGTATCCGCCGTTTCGTCGCGCAGACGCAATCGACCACCATCTTCGCCGTCGATGCCAGCGGATCGGCCGCCTTTGCGCGCCTGGCTGAGGCCAAGGGCGCGGTCGAATTGCTGCTTGCCGAAGCCTATGTGAAACGCGCTGAAGTGGCGTTGGTCGCCTTCCGCGGCACGGAAGCCGCACTGGCGCTGCCGCCCACGCGCAGCCTGCCGCGCGCCAAGAAGGAATTGGCCGGGTTGGCTGGTGGTGGCGGCACGCCGATTGCAGCCGGGCTCGATCTGGCCCGCAAGGTGGCGGAAGCCGAGAAAGGCCGCGGCCGCACGCCGCTGGTCGTGGTGCTTACCGATGGCAGGGCCAATGTTGGCGGCAACGCCGACCAAAGCCCGCAAGACGCGGCGCTGGCTTCGGCGCGCGCCTATCGCGCCAGCGGGATCGCGTGCGTTTTTATTGATTGCAGCCCGCGTCCGCGCCCGCAGGGAACGGAACTGGCAAATGCGATGGGGGCCCGGCTGGTGACACTGCCGCGGGTTGATGCCAAGTCAGTGGTAGCGGCGGTGAAGGCCGCGAGTGGTGGGGCGGTCTGATGCGTTGGGATATTGATGGCCGTCATGTGCCGAACAAGGAATGGAGCCAGTTCGTCACCGCCGGCGGTGTGAAATATCACGTGCAGATCACCGGGCCAGAGGATGCACCCGTCCTGCTGCTGATCCACGGCACCGGGGCGACCACGCACAGTTTCGCCGGCCTGGCGCCGCTGTTGGCGCCGCATTTCCGGTTGGTCATCCCCGATCTGCCTGGCCATGGCTTCACCCAGAAACTCTATTCGCCTGATCCCGACAATGTCGCCAAGGCGCTGGCTGCGTTGCTTGCCGAACTGGGCGTGCAACCGGCGCTGATCCTGGGCCATAGCGTAGGAGCGGCAATTGCGTTCATGCTGGCGGCAGGCGGGCATCTGCAGCCGCAGGCCATCGTCTCGCTGGGAGGCGCGCTGCTGCCGTTCGAGGGTATGGGCAAGGCCTATCCCAGTCTGGCCAAGGCGCTGTTCGTCAACCCGTTCATGCCGTCGATCTTCTCGTTCACCACCCGCTTCCAGTCGATGCCTGATCTGCTCAAGCGCTGGACCGGGTCGCACTCCAGCCGCGAGCAGGTGGCCTATTACGAGCGCCTGTTCCGCAACCCCGGCCACACCGGCGGTGCGCTGTCGTTGATGGCGCACTGGGATCTGGACACGATCGAGCGCAGCATCGCTCATATCAAATGCCCGGTGCTGCTGCTGCACGGCGAGCGCGACAAGAC
>JAIXQM010000193.1 GCA_027485735.1 Sphingomonadales bacterium
ACGCTGATCGGCCGCCGCCGCTTGCGCTGGCATGCCGTGGCGCATCAGGGCGAAGCCATTGGCGTCAACGCGCTGGGCATTATCGGGCTGCTGCTGTTTCTGGTCGGCCTGGTGGTGGCACAGCAGGGCGCCGTGCAGTTGCGCCAGTTCGGGGCAGAGGTTTTCACCGTCAACCTGATCGGCCGCGCCACCACGCGCGAACTGGGCATCTTGCTCACCGCCATCATGGTGGCAGGCCGCTCCGGCTCGGCATTCGCCGCCCAGATCGGTTCGATGAAGCTCAATCAGGAAATCGATGCGCTGCGCACCATCGGCCTTGATCCGATCGAGGTGCTGGTGGTGCCGCGGGTGATCGCCTGTTCACTGATGCTGGTTGGACTGGCTTTCTATGGCGGGCTGTGTGCGCTAATCGCCGGCGGCCTGTTTGCGTGGAGCGAGTTGGCGATGCCACCGGCCTCCTACATCACCCGCCTGCAGGAAGTGATTTTGGTTTCCGATTTTGCCATCGGCATGATCAAGGCACCGGTGTTCGGCTTCATCATCGCCATCATGGGCTGTTTCCACGGCTTTCAGGTGACCGGTAACGCCGAATCGGTCGGCAGCCGCACCACCCAGGCCGTGGTGGAAGCCATTTTCGTCGTCATCGTGTTCGATGCTTTTTTCGCCTTTTTCTTCAGCGCGATGGGCTACAATTGATGGCTGCGCTCTCTGCGACCTTGCCTGATGATGCCGATGTGGCGGTGCGGGTGCGCGGGTTGGTCACCGGCTTTGGTGATCATGTCCTGCACGATCATCTCGATCTCGACGTGGCGCGCGGCGAAATCCTGGGCCTTGTTGGCGGTTCGGGCAGCGGCAAATCGGTGCTGATGCGCACCATCATCGGGCTGAATCCGGCGCGGGCGGGCAGCGTTTCCATCTTCGGCCAGGATGCGCTCGCCGCCGATCCGGAAGCGCAGCGGGCCTTGCGCCGGCAATGGGGCGTGCTGTTCCAGGAAGGTGCGCTGTTTTCCGGCCTTACGGTGGCCGAGAATATCGAAGTGCCGATGCGCGAGTTCCTGGCACTGCCCGATGCGGTGATGGACGGTCTGGCCGCCGCCCGCCTGCGCCAGGTCGGCCTGCCGGCGGAGAGCTGCACCAAGTTCCCGTCGGAACTGTCGGGCGGCATGAAGAAACGCGCCGGGCTTGCCCGCGCATTAGCGCTCGATCCGCCGCTTTTGTTTCTGGATGAACCAACCGCGGGGCTCGATCCGATTTCGGCGGCGGCTTTTGACAATCTCATCAAGCTGCTGAAAGACACGTTGGGGCTCACATTGTTCCTGATCACCCACGATCTTGATACGTTGATCGCGATCTGTGACCGGGTGGCAGTATTGGGCGACGGCAAGGTGCTGGCCTGTGGCACGGTTGATCAACTGCGCGCGTTTGATCATCCGTGGGTGCAGGAATATTTCGGCGGACCGCGCGGGCGAGCCGCAACCGGGGATTCAACCTGATGGAGAACCGCAGCAACTATGTGATCGTGGGCAGCATTGCGCTGGCCATGGTGGTGGGCATCTTCCTGATGGTGCTGTGGCTGGCGCGCTTTTCCGGCGGCGACAGCAAGGTGTACGACATCTATTTCAAGCAATCAATCACCGGCCTGGCGCTGGGATCGCCGGTGCAGTTCAACGGTGTGACCGTGGGCAAGATCACCCAGATCCGCCTGCTGCCGCAGCGCCCGGAATTTGTGCGGGTGCGCATCAACATCGATGGCGAAGTGCCGGTGCTGGAAGGCACCACGGCCGGGGTGGAAGGCGTGGGCTTCACCGGCGTGTCGCAGATCCAGCTGGCCGGCGCGATGGAAGGCGGCAAGCCGATCACCACGCCTGGCCCTGATGGCGCCCCGGTGATCCCGCCGCGCACCGGCGGCCTGAACGATCTGCTCGCCACCGCGCCGGAAGTGTTGTCGAACGTGTCGCTGCTCACCAAACGGCTGAACGACGTGCTGAAGGATGAAAACCGTGCCGCGCTGGCTGGCATCTTGAAGAACACCGATGTCGCCACTGCCGCATTGGCCAAGGGCGCGCCCGATCTGGCGACGGCGCTAGCCGAAGCGCGCACCACAATGACCGCCGCCACCGCCACCCTGCAGCGCATCGAGGCGCTGGCCGGTTCGGGACAAGCGCTGGTGGACTCCGATCTGCGCCCGCTCGCGGCAGATTTGCGGCGCACCGTGACCAGCGCCAATGCGACGCTGGCCAAGGTGGATGCCCTGGCCGGCAGCGCCCAGCCGGGGGTGGAGATGCTGGCCAACCAGACCATTCCGGAAACCACCCAGCTGATCCGTGAACTCAGGGAAACCACGTCGCGGCTGGGGGCCATCGCCGCGAAACTGGATGAAGACCCGGCCGGTGCCCTGATCGGCGGCCGCCGCCTGCCCGAATATCAACCGCCAAATCGACCACCTGGGGGAGACGCGAAATGATGCAGCGATTTGCGCCAATCATCGCCGCGTTGCTCCTGGCCGGCTGCGGCCCGCTGGTGCAGCTGGGCGGCAACGCGCCCGCCCCTGATGCACTGCTGGTGCTGCGCGCCGATGCGCCGCCGCCGCAGTGGGCTGGACCGACCGCCGTGGGAGACACGCTGGCGGTGGCCATCCCCGACGTGCCGGCCGAGCTGCAGACGCTGCGCCTGCCGGTGCAGCTGACTTCGGCCACCGTGCAGTATCTGGCCGGCGCCAGTTGGGCGGAGCAACCCAACCGCCAGTTCCAGCGCCTGCTCGCCGATACACTGGCCGGTGCCGGCGTGGCGGTGCTGGACACACGGCAAGGCGGTGTCGCCCCGGCGCGGGCGCTTACCGGCCATCTGCGCGAATTCGGCCTGGATGTGCGCGGCGCCCCAGTGGTGCGCGTGCGCTATGACGCGCAACTGGCCGGGCCACGTGGGGCCGGCACCGTGGCGCTGCGCAGCTTCGTGGCCGAGGAGAAAGTGACGAGCCAGCAACCCGCCGTCGTCGCTGCCGCCCTCAACCGTGCCGCCAACCGGCTGGCGGGTGAAGTGACGGCGTGGGTGAAAGGCTAAGCCCAACCAAATTCACCGGTTGCCCACAGACAGCACCGGCCTAGAACAGCAAAAAACCGCCTTGGGAGTTTCCGCCATGCCCGCCAAAACACCTTTTGTCCGCCCCGATGTTGCCAACCTGCTCGCCATGATGGCCGCCAATCCGGGCCCGTCGTTCACCGACATGAGCCCCGCCGAAGGCCGCGCCATGTACAACGCCATGGGCCAGATGCTGGAATTGCCACGCGGCGAGATCAACAGCACGGACTTGACGCTGCCCGGCGGCATCAAGGCCCGGCTTTATACGCCAGCGGCGCTGGAAGACGGCACGGTGGTCGCCTATTATCATGGCGGCGGCTGGGTGATCGGCGATCTCGAAACGCATGATCCGCTGTGCGCCGAAATTGCGCGCGCACTGGGCCGCCGCGTGTTGTCGGTGGATTATCGTCTCGCCCCCGAAGCTCGGTTCCCGGCAGCAGCCGAAGATTGCATTGCTGCCACCCGCTGGCTGGCTGGATCACCGGCTGAACTGGGCAGCGCCGTCACCGGTATCATCCCGGCCGGCGACAGCGCCGGCGGGCACATGGCGGCGCTCGTCACCCGCGAACTGCACGGCCATCTGCCAGTGCCGATCGTGGCGCAATGGCTAATTTATCCCGTGACCGACATGACCGCCGCCGAAGGCTCGATGGTGGAACTGGGCGAAGGCTATGTGCTGACCAAGGCCACCATGGACTGGTTCAGCGACGCCTATATGGGCAGCGCGACCGACAAATTGCTCCACCCCTGGGCCAGCCCGCTGCACGCCGAGACGCTGGACGGTCTGCCGCCAGCGATGCTGATGACCTGCGGCCTCGATCCGCTGCGCGATCAGGGCCGGGCCTATGCTGGCCGGCTGATCGAACATGGCGTGCGCACGATCTTCCGCGAAGCCGCTGGGCAGATCCACGGCTGCTTCACGATGCGGCAGGGCATTCCCAGCGCACAGGATGATCTGGCAGGCTGCATCGCGGATCTGAAGCTGCTGCTGGCATGACACCCCCTTCTGCCATTCCGCGCGAACACCCCTCCGGCCTGCCCTATCGCCCCTGTGTGGGGGTGATGCTGGTCAATCCGGTTGGCCTGGTGTTCACCGGACAGCGCCTCGATCAGATGGTGGAAGCCTGGCAGATGCCACAAGGCGGGATCGATCCCGGCGAAGACCCGTATGAAACCGCGCTGCGCGAATTGTGGGAGGAAACCGGCGTCGATCCGGCCCTGACCAGCCTGCTCGGCACAACGCCGGAATGGCATTATTATGATCTGCCCGATGATCTGATCGGCCGCATCTGGAAGGGCAAATACGCCGGCCAGCGCCAGAAATGGTACGCGCTGCGCTTCCACGGGACGGACGCAGACGTGAACATCGCCACCGCCCACCCCGAATTCCGCCACTGGCGCTGGAGCCCGGTCGACACGCTGGTGGAGATGGCCACCCCGTTCAAGCGCGAGCTCTATGCCGATGTGATCGGGGTGCTGTCGCCCTATCTCTGAACGCGAAATTGGCGAGAAATTGTGCCGGCCCGGCTGGCGCGTTATGAGTACCATCATTTCGCAAAGGGGGCTGCCGTGGCAAATCTGAAAGGTGGATGCTTGTGCGGGGCGGTGCGCTACAGCGTGTCGGCTGAACCGGCGATGCAGGCCGTCTGCCATTGCAGGAATTGCCAGCGCCAGGCCGGCAGCGGCTGGTCGATGATCATGGGTGTGCCGGCGGCGGCTCTGGCCATCACCGGCGAGGTGAAGACCTATCAGGACCATGGCGAATCCGGCGGCGACGTCCTGCGCCAGTTCTGCCCCAACTGCGGATCGCCGCTGTTCAGCCGGGTTTCGGCGGCGCCTGATCTGGTGTTCATCAAGGCCGGTACGTTGGACGATACCAGCCAGTTCACGCCGCAGATGCAGTTCTGGACCGACAGCAAGCAGCATTGGGTCGATATCGCCGGCGTGCCCGGCTTTCCCCGACAGCCAGGGGGCTAGATCAGCCCCGCCAGCGGGCTCGACGGATCGGCATAGCGGCGCTTGCCCATGCGGCCGGCGCGGTAAGCGAGGCGGCCGGATTCGACCGCCAGCTTCATGGCGCGGGCCATCAGGATCGGGTCCTTGGCTTCCGCGATGGCGGTGTTCATCAGCACGCCGTCGCAGCCCAGTTCCATGGCAACCGCTGCATCGGATGCCGTGCCCACCCCGGCATCGACCAGCACCGGCACCTTGGCATTCTCGATGATCAGGCGCAGCGTCACCGGGTTCTGAATGCCCAGGCCCGATCCGATCAGGCTGCCCAGCGGCATGATGGCGGCGGCGCCGAGTTCTTCCAGTTTCTTCGCCGCGATGGGATCATCGGCGCAATAAACCATCACGTCGAAGCCATCCTTCACCAGGATGTCGGTCGCCCGCAGCGTTTCCGCCATGTCCGGATAGAGGGTGCGGGCTTCGCCCAGCACTTCCAGCTTCACCAGATTCCAGCCACCCGCCTCACGCGCCAGCCGCAGCGTGCGGATCGCATCGTCAGCCGTGAAGCAGCCGGCGGTGTTGGGCAGATAGGTGAAGCGCTTGGGATCGAGGAATTCGGTGAGCATCGGCTGGCTGCGATCGGTCACGTTCACCCGGCGCACCGCCACCGTCACGATTTCCGCCCCGCTGGCTTCAGCTGCGGCGGCGTTCTGGGCATAATCCTTGTACTTGCCGGTGCCAACGATCAGCCGCGAGGTGAAGCGGCGGCCGGCCACTTCCCAGGTGTCGCCATCATCTTGTCCGCCGCCAACGAAATGCACGATCTCCAAGGCGTCCCCTTCGGCCAGAACCACATCGGCAAAGGTCGAACGCGGCACGATGGCCAGATTGCGCTCCACCGCCACTTTCGCGGCCGGCAGGTCCAATTGCGCCAGCAAATCGGCCACGCTGCTGCCAGCGGCAACACGGCGCGGATCGCCATTCAGGGTGATGGTCAGCTCGCTCATTACAGTCGTCATCATTGGCCCGTGGCGGCGGCCAGCACGGCGGCGCGCAATTCGGGGATGCCCTCGCCCTTTTCGGCAGAGGTGGCGATCACCTCCGGATAGGCGGCGGGGTGGATGCGGGCCGCCGCAGAGACGGCCTCGTGCACCTTGGCCAGCTCGGTCGGCTTGATCTTGTCGCCCTTGGTCAGCACCACCTGGAAACTCACGGCGGCCTTGTCCAGCATGCTCATGATCTCGCGGTCCACCGGCTTGATGCCGTGACGGCAATCGATCAGCACCAGCACCCGGCGCAGCACCGTGCGCCCGCGCAGATAATCGAACACCAGATGCTTCCACTGCCGCACCACATCCTTGGGTGCTTCGGCAAAGCCATAGCCGGGCATGTCGATGATGCGAAACAGCGTCGGCTCGCCCACTTCGAACACGTTCAGTTCCTGCGTGCGCCCCGGCGTGACCGATGCGCGCGCAAGGCCATTGCGGCCGGTGATGGCATTGAGCAGCGATGATTTGCCCACGTTCGACCGGCCGGCCACCGCGATTTCCGGCACATCCGGCGCCGGCAGGAACCGCAGTTCCGGCGCAGACAGCAGGAAGCTGACCGGCCCAGCAAAACGCTTGCGCGCGGCCTCAATCAGATCGGCTTTTGCCTGTTCCTCGGTCACTTGCGGCGGCGTCCTGCAGTCGGCTTTGGCGCACCCGGCTTGGGGCCAGCGGGCTTCGGCGCTGCCTTGGGCGGATTGGGCTTCACATCGATCACGGCGGCCGATGGCGGGGTCGCCGGCGCCGGATATTTGCGGTTCATGTACAGCTGCTGCCCGATCGAAACCAGGTTGTTGATCGTCCAATAGAGCTGCAGGCCGGCCGCAAACGGCGCCATGAAGAACATGAACAGCCATGGCATCAGCGCAAACACCTGCTGCTGCACAGGATCCATCTGCGCCGGGGAAAGCTTCTGCTGCAGCCACATGGTGATGCCCAGCAGGATCGGCAGCACGCCCAACGCGATCATCGCCGGCGGCTGCCAGGCAATCAGGCCGAACAGGTTCAAGGGCGTCAGCGGATCGGGCGCCGACAGATCGGTGAGCCACAACACGAACGGCTGGTGACGCATTTCGATGGAGATCAGCAGCGTCTTGTACAGCGCATAAAAGATCGGAATCTGCAGCACGATCGGCAGGCAGCCAGCGAGCGGATTGACCTTCTCGGTCTTGTAGATGGCCATGATTTCCTGCTGCGCGCGCAGCTTGTCGTCGCCGTACTTCTCCTGGATCGCCTTCATGCGCGGGCCGATCAGGCGCATCTTGGCCATCGATTCATATTGCTTGTTGGCAATCGGGAACATGATGGCGCGCACGATCAAGGTCAGCCCGATGATGGCGACGCCGAAATTGCCGGTGAACTTGAACAGGAAATCGAGCAGGTGGAAGATCGGCTTGGCGATCACTTCGAACCAGCCCCAGCTCACCGATTTGTCGAGGCGCGGAATGCCGGCTTCGGTGTAGCGGTCGATCAGATCCACATCCTTGGCACCAGCAAACAGCTTGGCGGTGCTGGTCACGCGGCCACCGGCCGGCACGCTGACGGCATCGGCCAGCCAATCGGCCTGATATTGGCCGGCGGCATATTGGAAGGTGGCGGCGATCTTGGCCTTCTGATCCGGCACGGAGGCGGCCAGCCAGTATTTTTCGGTGAGGCCGAGCCAGCCACCGGTGGAGGTGAAGCGCTGCGGGCCTTCTTCCCGCAGCTTTTCAAACTCCAGATCGCTGTCTTTCAACGTGTCCTGCAACACACCGATCGGGCCGACGTGCACGTTGGTTTCGGCCGCCTTGGCCTCCCCGCGGCGGGAGACCAGGCCGAACGGCTGCAGCACAACCGGCACGGCGCCCGGGTTCTCGATGCTCTGTTCGACAGTGAACAGGAAATCCTTGTCCACGCTGATCTTCTGGCGGAACACCAGGCCAGATGGCGCGGTGGTGCTCAGCGTTACCGGGGTTGCCGACGTGAGCGTCGGGCGATCGGCCGTCCACACCGCCGTGGCCGGCGGCGCCAACGCACCAACCCAGCCGAACTGGGCAAACTGCGAGTCTGCCGTGCGGCTGGGCGAAAACAGGCGAACGGGCGGCGATGCCTTGTCGTTGGTCTGGCGATAGCTGGGCAGCACCAGATCATCGAAACGCGCACCAGTGAGATTGATCGAGCCCTTCAGGCGCGGGGTATCGATGGCAACGCGCGGGCTTGCGGCCAGCGCGGCGTCACGGCCAAGGATGGCGCCCGGCCCGGCAATGGCCGGGGCGGCACCCGGCAGGGCGGCCACAGCCGGATCGCCAGCCGGCGCTGCCGTACTGACAACCGGGGTGGGCGCTTCGGTGGGGAAGAAGCGATCGGCAACAACGGTCCAGCCGAGCAGCACCATGGTGGAAAGCACCACGGCGAGCACGATGTTCTTCACGTCGGGCGATTGATTGTCCTGAGGAGGCAAGATTGTCTCTCTGGCTGGAAGGGCAGGATTCGGATGGGATCGCGGCTGCTATAGCCGCTCACGGCACCGGGTCATAGCCCGAACCCCCCCAGGGGTGGCAGCGGGCAATGCGGCGCACGGCAAGGCCAAAACCCCGCACCGGTCCGTGGCGTTCGATGGCGGTAATGGCATAGGCCGAACAACTGGGCGAAAAACGGCAGGAGGGGGGCAGGACGGCCGAAAATGTCACCTGCCACAGGCGGATCGGCCAGATCAGCAGTGATTTCATCGCCGGGTTCCCTGCCAAGGTTTTTCTGTGTCCTTGGGTGGGAGATGGGCCTTGGCCAGCGCCTTTTCCAGATCGGCCTTCAACACGGCGAAATCGCGGGTGAGGCCGGCCTCGCGCCCGATCAGCACATGATCGGCGCCGGGATGGCCGTGGGTGGGCAGGGTGAGGAGAACGATCTCACGCAGGCGGCGCTTCAGCCGGTTGCGGATCACGCTGTTGCCGATCTTCTTGGTGACGGTATAACCGGCCCGCATCAGGGGCCCGCCATCATCCCGCTGCCGCACGAGCAGCACAAAGCCGGCGGATGGTACCCGCCGGCCCTGATTTGCAGCCAGGAAATCCCGTCGCTGCCGGATGGTCTCCGGCGCGCGCATCAGCGTCAGGCCGAAAGCTTCTTGCGGCCGCGGGCGCGACGGGCGCGGATGACATTACGGCCGCCGACAGTGGCCATACGCGCGCGGTAGCCGTGACGGCGGGCGCGGACGAGCTTGGACGGCTGATAAGTGCGCTTCATGGGAAACAGTCCTGAAAATAGATTCGCTCAGGCCGCAGTCGCCTGCGTCCGGAAAGAAGGGTGCCGATAATGTGCTGGCCCCACAGAGTCAACGCACTTGTCACTGGACAAGCTGCATATTGGCAGCAAAGGCGAAATCCATGGAACGCTCCCCGCTCGCCCTGCCCTTCCCAACCCTTGCCTCCATCGCCGGGATGCGCATCGGCACGGCCAGCGTCGCCTACAAGAAATGGACGCGGGACTGCGTGACGTTGGTGGAACTTGCCCCCGGCACCGTGGTTGCCGGTGTGACGACGCGATCGAAATGCCCGTCGCCCGAAGTGGAGTTGTGCCGGGCCAAGCTGCCGCAGGGCCAAGCGCGCGGGCTGATCGTCAATGCCGGCAACAGCAACGCCTTCACCGGCATGAACGGTCGCCAGGCCGCGCAGGCGCAGGCCGCGCGGGTCGCCGAAGTGCTGGGCTGCGATCCCACCCAAGTGTTCAGTGCCTCCACCGGCGTGATCGGCGTGCCGCTGCCGGTCGATCTGGCGCTATCCGGCGTAACACAGGCCCATGCGGCACTGGGCCAGGCCGATTGGCTGGCCGCCACCAACGCCATCGGCACCACCGACACCTTCCCCAAGGCCGCCACGGCCAGCGCCATCGTCGCCGGCGCGCGCGTGACCATCGTGGGGATCGTGAAGGGCAGCGGCATGATCATGCCCGACATGGCAACGATGCTCGGCTTCATCTTCAGCGATGCCGCCGTAACCGCAGGCCTGTGGCAGCAGATGCTGCAGGCCGCCGTCGCCCCCACGTTCAACAGCATCACGGTGGACAGTGACACCAGCACATCGGACACGGTGCTGGCCTTCGCCACCGGCGCCGCCGACCATCCCGTGCTCACAAGCATTGATGACGCGGGCGCCGACGCGCTGGCCGCCGCATTGGCAGACGTGTGCCGCCAACTCGCCATCCTGGTGGTGCGCGACGGTGAGGGCGCGCAGAAGCTGATCGAGGTGAATGTGACCGGCGCGGTGGACGATGCCTCGGCCAAGCGCGTCGCCATGAGCATCGCCAATTCGCCCCTGCTGAAAACCGCGATTGCTGGCGGCGACGCCAATTGGGGCCGGGTGGTGATGGCCGTCGGCAAGGCCGGCGAACCCGCCGAGCGCGACCTGCTCTCCATCCGTTTCGGCGACACGTTGGTGGCCGAACAGGGCATGGTCGTACCCGGTTATGACGAAGCGCCCGTGGCGGCGCACCTGGCGGGGCAAGAGGTGCGCATCACCGTCGATCTCGGCCTTGGGCACGGCCGGGCCCGCGTGTGGACCTGCGATCTCACCCACGGCTACATCAGCATCAATGCGGACTATCGCAGCTGAACGCTGCAGGGGCGGACGACCGCAGCTGACCCCCTCCCCATAATGGCACTGGGGCCGGGCCGGTTTGACGGGCATCATCCCGGCCATGATCCCGATCCTCTACCATTATGAAGCCTCGCCCTTTGCCGAACTGGTGCGGGCCGCCTTTGGCGTGAAAGGCCTCACATGGGGCAGCCTGCTGGTTCCCCGCATCATGCCCAAGCCGGACCAGACACAGCTGACCGGCGCCTATGGCCGCACGCCGGTCGTGCAGATCGGTGCCGACATCTATTGCGACACCGGCGCGATTTTGCCGGCTCTCGAATCCCTGCCCGGCCCCAATCTCTATCCCGCGCCATTGGGCCCGCTGCACCGATTGGTGGCAAGCTGGGCCAACGGGCCGCAATTCTTTGCCCATGTCGGCGCGGCGATGGGCAGCATGACGCCCGAAATGATGGGCGCGGATTTCATCAAGGATCGCCAGGCCCGCTTTGGCATGGACCTTGCCGCGCTGGGCCGCGCCGCGCCGCATCTGGCCGGCCAGGCGCTGGTGGCGAGCCAATTGCTTTCGGACACACTGGCCGATGGCCGCGCCTTCATCGGCGGCGACGAACCTGGGGCGGGTGATCTGGCGCTCTACAGCAACATCTGGTTCGTGAAGGCCGTGCCGACAGCGGCAGCCAATGCGGCCGCCATGCTGGCGCTGCCGGGCGTGGAAGACTGGTTTGCGCGCATGGCCGGATTCGGCCACGGCGAGCGGCGCGAAATGACAGCCGATGATGCGTTGGCCGCCGCCCGCGCCGCCGCCCCCGGCCCGATCAGCGGCGGAGTGGACGCGCCCTACATGGCCGGGATGATGGTGGGCGTTGCCCAAGAAGGCACGAAGGACGCGCCCAGCGTTGGCCGACTGCTGCGCTGCTGTTCAACTGGAATCAGTATTGCCCGTGAAGTGGAGGACGGGCTCACCGTCCATGTCCACTTCCCGCGGCTGGGGCAGGTGGTGGCGCCGGCTTAAGCCAGCGCGCCCGTCAACCCCAGCGCTGGCCTCAGGCCAGTGCGCCCGTCAGCCAAGCCTTCAGTTCGCCCTTGGGCCGCGCGCCGACCATGGTGGCCGCCGGTTGCCCGCCCTTGAACAGGATCATGGTCGGGATCGACATCACGCCATAACGGCCCGGTGCATCCGGGTTCTCGTCGATGTTGACCTTGACGATCTCGACGCCGTCCAGCTCGTTGTTCAGCTCTTCCAGCGCCGGGGCGATCATGCGGCAGGGGCCGCACCATTCGGCCCAGAAATCGACCAGCACCGGCTTTTCGGCGTTGATCACATCGGCGTGGAAGCTGGCATCGGTCACGGCTTTGGTCATGGGAAGACTCCGCAAATGAGGTTCACGACGGATAGATAGGCGCTGGCCCGTCCGGCTGCAATGCGACTGATGGCTGCCATGCGCTGAGCACATCGGCGGGCACCTCGATCAGGCGCGGCCCGGCGGTGTACAGCAGTCCGGCGCGCACCGTGCGGCCCGGAAACACGCGGGCCAGTGCAGCGGCATAGGCGCCCATCTGCGCCAGGTGCGATGGCGGCACCATATCCAACCCGGCCGGCACGCGGCTGCCGGTCTTGAAATCCACCGCCAGCACTTCGGACTCGCTCACCAGCAGGCGATCGATGCTGCCGGCGATCACCGCTTCGCCCACCACGGCGGCCACCGGCGCTTCGGTGAGCGCACCGGCCGCGAACACCGCGGCAAAGGCCGGATCGTCGAGCACGGCCAGCACCGTCGCCACAAGTTCCTCAGCCTCCAGATCAGGCACGTTCAGCAAGCACCATTGCAGCGCCACATTGCGCCGCACGTCGGCCGCCAGCCCCGGCAGGGTTTCGAACAACCGGTGCAGCGCCGTGCCGCGCCGTGCGGCGGCCTTACGGGCGGCATCCGGCGGCGGATCGGCCACCGTGTCCGGCCCCAGGCTCGATGGGGCCAGCGGGCGCGGCGGCCGGGCTTCGGCCGGGGCCTGCCGCTGCCACCAGCGATCCGTGGGCAGCAGCGCCGCATCAGGTTTCACTTCGTCATCGCGCATCACCGTCGCCGGGCCAGAGCGGAACTGCCGCACCGGTTGCGGCCAATGCGGATCATCCACCGCCTCCAGATCGGTGAGCGCCTCATCGACAAGGCTGTACCAACTTTCCGGGTGCACATCCCATTGCTTGCCGGGCTTGGTGGCACCGCCGATGCACAGCACTTCCTCGGCGCGGGTGAGCGCCACATAGAGCAGCCGGCGATGTTCGCGCGCGGCCCTGGCGGTCCGTTCATTCTGCGCGTCGGTGAGGAAGGCCGGCGGCGCCACCAGCCCGGGCGGCAGCCACAGCGGCAGCTCCACATCATTGTTCAGCGCCAGCACCAGCGCGCCCTTTTCCGTCGGCGGCACATGGCAGGCATCAGCCATGATCACGATCGGCGCCTGCAAGCCCTTGGCGCCGTGCACCGTCATCAGCCGCACCGCGTCGATGGCGGCTTCGGGATCGCGCTTCACCTCCAGATCCTCGGCCGCCATCCAGGCGATGAAGGCCTGCAGGCTGGCCGCGCCCGCCGCTTCACAGGCCAGCGCCTGATCGAGCACGGTATCGATCGCATCGCGCGCTTCCTCGCCCAGCCGCGCCAACAGCTTGCGGCGGCCGGCCAGTGGCCCGGACAGGATGGTTTCGAGGAAACGGTAAGGCGACACGTCCGCCGCCAACCGCAGCACCTCGGCCAGCACGGCACGCGGGGCGGCAACGACGGGATCGTCACTGGCCAGCACGGCGGCCCACAATGTGCCCGGGCGCACGGCGGCCAGCCCGGTGAGCTGATCATGATCAAGGCCGCAGAAGGGCGAGACCAGCAGCGCTGCGAGCGTCAGATCATCATCGGGCTGGCAGGCGAATTGCACCAGCGCCAGCAGATCGGCCACGGCCAGCGGTTCGGCCAGATTGAGGCGGTCGGCACCGGCCACCGGCACGCCGGCTTCGTGCAGCGCCGTCACCAGCGCGTTCATCAGCCCGCTGCGCTTGCGCACCAGCACCAATATGTCCTGCGCCGCCGCGCGCCGGCCACTGGCGGGCAGGATCAGCGGGTTCTCCGGCGCCAGCCAGCCGGCGATGGTGGCGGCGATGCGGCGCGCCATGTCGATGTCCTGCGCCAGCGGTGGGGCGTCATCGTCGGAAGGTTCGGAATCCTCGTCGTCTGCTTCGCCGGCGTCGGGCAGCAATGGCGGCCACAGCATCACCAGCCCGGCACCCTGCTTGTGCGCCACGTGCGGTTCCACGCCCTGCGGATCGAACTGGGTGGGGCCGACATGGGTGATCACCCGGTCCACCACATCCAATATCGCCGGCACCGATCGGAAATTCACCGTGAGCGGCAGTTCCTTCCAGCGTTCCGGTTCGGCTTCGCACAGGCCGACGAAATCATCCTTCATATCGGCATAGATCTGCGGATCGGCGCCCTGAAAGCCGAAGACCGACTGTTTGAAATCGCCGACCACGAACAGGCTGCGGAACTGGTCACGCTGGCCGCGCCCGGAAAAATATTCCTCCACCAGCGCGCGGATCACCTGCCATTGCAACAGGTTGGTATCCTGCGCCTCATCAACCAGCACATGATCGATGCGGCTGTCGAGCTTGAAGCGCACCCAGTCCGCCGCGCCGGGTTCGCCGAGCAGGCGCGCGGCAGCGGCGATCATGTCGTCATAATCGATCACCCCGGCCCGGTGCTTGGCCGCGCGCCAATCCTGCGCCAGCCGCACCGCGACGCGCAGATGGCGGCCGGCAAAATCCAATATCTGCCAGCGTTCCAGATCGGCGCGCAGGCCGAGCAACTGCGCCTGGATTTCGGCGCAGAAGGGTCGCCAGTCCGCCAGTGCCTTGGGGATCATCCAGTCCGGGCTCTTGGGATTGCCATCGGCCTTGTAAAAAATCTTCCAGAAACTGTCCCAAGCCTTGGGCTTATCGGCGGCCATACAGAAGGAGACAATCTCACCGCCGATGCCGTTGGCACGGTCGCCACTCTGCAAGGACATGGCCTGCCCGAACTGCTGCAATCTCAGCAACGGCAGCGTCGCAATGCCCGCCGCCAGCGCCGCCGCCTCGCTGTCGCCATCGGCCAGGCCCAAGGCACGGCGCAGCAGCGGCTCCACGCCTTCCACCCGCAGCTTGGCCAGCGCGTCGCCGTGGCGGGACAGCGCCGCCATGATCGCGTGCAGCCGGCTCTCGCCACCATCGATGGCGATCTCCGCCACATCTGCCAGAAACTTGGGGTTCCCCGTATCGGTGAGCGCATCCGTCAGCACGCGGCGGCGCAGCAGTGCGCCGGCGCGGTCATCCAGCGTCTGGAACCCCGGCGTGATGCCGGCTTCCACCGGAAAGCTGGCGATCAGCCCTTGCGCAAAACTGTGGATGGTCTGAATGGCTAGGCCAGCCGGCGCTTCCAGCACGGCAGCAAACAGCCCCCGCGCGGTGGTGAGCGTGTTGGCATCAGTCGCCGCCCCGATGGCCTTCAGGTCATGGGCCAGTTCGGCGTCGGTGCACCCGGCCCACCACGCCAGCCGCGCCATCACCCGATTCTGCATTTCAGCTGCGGCCAGTTTGGTGAAGGTCAGGCACAATATCGCATCGGGTCGCGCGCCGGCCAGCAGCAGGCGCAGCACACGCGCGCTCAATACCTGCGTCTTGCCGGTACCGGCCGAAGCCGCAACCCAGGCATGGACCTGCGGATCGGCAGCGTCGGCCTGCGCCGGCTTCAGCGGCTCAAGCGCTTTGGTGCGTTCACCGCTCACGACATGCGCTCCCGCCGGTTGATCCATTCGGCCACGCGGGCGAGATGATCAAAATCGCCCCAGGCCCATTGCGGCTGCAGCTTGGCCGGGAACGGCGTTTGCGCCAGCAGATACTGCGCCACCAATTGTTCGGCCCGGATCAGCGCCCGTGTGACATGATCGGGCACATCGGCGCCCTTGCCCAGCGGCGTGTGGCGCTTGCCCGGTTCCTTGCGCCCGCCCTTCAGCTGCCAATATTCAATGGACCCCGCCGTTCCGCCCGGCACCGGCTGGCCATCGCGGTGCAAACCGCCGGCCACGGCGATCCCCAGCCCCAGCGCCAGTTGGTTGGCCTCCAGCGCCTTGACCCGCGTGCCCGATGGCGGTGTGCCGGTCTTGTAATCGATCACGCGCAAATTGCCTTCGCCGTCGCGGTCCAATCGGTCGATGCGCCCGCTCAGCATCACGCCGCCGGTCAACTCCAGCTCGCCCTTCACTTCGGCCAGCATCTGCGCCCAGCCGGCCGCTTCCTCATTCAGTACTTCTTGGCCGGCCCATTCCAACGCCCGCTGGATACGCGGCACCCAGGCCGCGGCCAGCAGCGGGAAATGCGAGGTGGCGCTGCTCAGCACTTCCGCCGTGATCTGCTCCAACTGCAGAAGGCTGCCGTGGCGGGCGGCCACCCACTTGTCGAGCACCTCGTGGGCAAGATTGCCGCGCATCATCGCGGTGGGATCCTGATCGAGCGGATCTAGCTTGCGCAGTCTCAATATATGCTTGGCGTGGAAGGCAAAGGGATCGGCGATCAGCGTGTCGATCTCGGTGATGCTGATGCGGCGGGGGCGAAGGGCCAGCGCCGGGTTTGGCCGCGGCTGCGGTGCCGGCTGTGGCCCGCCGCTGGCACCATCCAATGCGCGGGCAATCAGAATCAGATCGTCCCGGCGCGGCAGCACATCGGCACCTGCGCGTTCAAATTGCGCCACCAGCCGCAGCCACAGGCGTGATGCCACTTGTGGCCCGCCGGCATCGCGGCGTGAACGGGTGATCAGCACGCGCTTGGCGCTGGCAGCGCGCAGGAAATCCTGCGCGGCGAGGCCCTGCGCCCGCGCCGTGCCGGGCAGGCCCAGCGCGCGGCGAATGGCCGGTGCCAGCCACGGATCAGGCGATGGGCGGCCGGGCCAGGTGGCTTCATTCAGGCCGGCCAGCACCAGCGTGTCAGCGCGGGTCAACTGCGCTTCCACCGGTCCCAATATGGCGAGGCGCGGGTGCCCCTGCCCCGGCACGCGCACGCTGCTGCCGGCCATCAGCGTGGCCAGCAGCGCCGGGGCTTCATCGGGGCGCAGCGCGCCGAACAGCGCGCCATGAAGTTCGATTTCGGCCACCAGTGCCGCCAGTTGCCGCCCGTCAGGCCCGGCCCAG
>JAIXQM010000219.1 GCA_027485735.1 Sphingomonadales bacterium
GACACCGATGACATCAAGGCCACAACGGCCAAGGCAATGCGCTTCATCGAAAATCTCCCCTGTCTGCCCTTTCGATAGGGGCAGCCGGGAAGGACGGCAAGCTGATCAGGCGACCATTTGCAGACCGGGTGCCGGCAGCCAAGGCACCGGCTGGCCATCGCCGGTGACCAGTGCCGCCAGAAACTGATCGACACAGCCATCCCAGGCATAGCGGCGGCCGTGCGCCACGCAATCGGCGCGCCGTGCAGACAGCGCAGCGCGCATCGCCTCACCCAGATCATGCGCAACCGCGCCGATGCGACCCGGCGCACGCCCATCGGGACCAAAGCCGCCCTGCCCCACCACATCCAGCGGGCCGGGCACCGGATAGCCGGCCACCGGCGTGCCGCTGGCCAGCGCCTCGATCATCACCAGCCCGAAGGTGTCAGTGCGGCTGGGGAAGGCCAGCACATCGGCTCCGGCATAGGCACTGGCCAGCGCCGGGCCGTGTAAGGCGCCCAGGAAATGCGCCGCCGGATATTTGCGCTGCAGGGCATCCAGTGCCGGGCCATCGCCCACCACCAATTTATCGCCAGCCCAGGGCGCGGCCAGGAACGCCTCGATGTTCTTTTCCACCGCCACCCGGCCAACATGCAGCGCCACCGGCCGCTTGAGGCCGGCATAGACCGGGTGCGGCGGCGCATCAGGGCGGAACTGATCAACATCGGCGCCACGCGACCAGAGCCGCGTCTGGGTGATGCCGTGGCTGGCCAGTTCATCGGCCAGGCGCGGGGTGGCGACCATCACCGCACTGGCCGCGCCGTGGAAGCGGCGCAGCACACGCCACACGCGTTCGGGGTTGATGCCAATGCGCGCCGACACATAATCGGGGAAGCGGGTGTGGAAACTGGTAGTGAAGGCCATGCCCTGTTTCAGTGCCCAGCCGCGGGCGTGCCAGCCCAGCGGGCCTTCAGTGGCGATGTGCAGCGCATCGGGGGCAAAGGCGCGGATCTGCTTGCCGATGCGGCGCTGTGTGGTCATCGCCAGCCGGATTTCGGGATAGCTGGGCATCGGCACCGACCAGAACTGATCCGGCGAGATCACTTGCACCCGCACACCGCGCTCGGCGAGCAGGCGGATCGTGGTGGACAGCGTGCGGACAACGCCATTGACCTGGGGTTCCCAGGCATCGGTGACGAGCGTGAGCTTGAGCATGACTGTTCCTTCAGGCTGCCATCAGGGCTGGCATGGCGCGCTGGTCTGCGGCCTGGCGTGTGTGTTCGGCCCAATCGATGATCTCGATGCGACCATCGGCGTGCTCGGCCAGCGCCGTGCAGCTTTCGACCCAGTCGCCATCGTTCATGTAGGTGATGCCGCCGAACTCGCGGATTTCGGCGGAATGGATGTGGCCGCACACCACGCCATCCAGGCCGCGCAGACGGGCAGCTTCGGCCACCGCTTCCTCGAACTTGCCGATGAAGGCGACGGCGTTCTTCACCTTCTTCTTGATGTGGGCGGAAATCGACCAGTAGGGCAGGCCCAGCTTTTGCCGGGCGCGGTTGTAGTGGCGATTGAGTTTCAGCAGCAGTTCGTAGCCAATGTCCCCCGCCCAGGCGAGCCAGCGGTGATAGAGCACGACGCCATCGAATTCATCGCCGTGGCAGACCAGCAGGCGGCGGCCATCGGCGGTGGTGTGGATGGCTTCCAGCGCGATCTCCACCCCGCCAAATCCCAGGCCGGCATAGGGGCGCAGGAACTCATCGTGATTGCCGGGGATGAAGATCACCCTTGTGCCCTTGGCCGCCATCTTCAGCACGCGCCGCACCACGTCGTTGTGGCGCGGCGGCCAGAACCAGCCGCGCTTCAGCTTCCAGCCGTCGATGATGTCCCCCACCAGATAGAGGGTTTCCGGCTGGATCGACTTCAGGAAGTCCAGCAACAGATCGGCGTTACAACCCGGCGTACCGAGGTGGACATCGGAAATCCACACGGTGCGCAGCTTGAGCTTGCCACTGGCGGTGCGTTCATCATCCTCGGACAAAAAGGCGGGGCAAGACAATGGCAGATTGAAGGGCGGGGATGACGATGGAGCCGGCTCACGCCAGAGCAAATGATCAGCAAAAGCCAGCGGCAAAGACGCCATCAGTATCCCCTGTCGGTCTATCCTTGCCCGGACGCATTAGCGACAGGCAGTGACAGGGGTGTGGCGATGGCGTTGCAACGATGTGGCGTTATCGTTGCAGTGATGTGTCAGCGATTGGCGAGCCGGTGCTGTTCCCAGGCCAGCGCATGGCCCACCATGGTTTCCAGATCGGCAAAGCGCGGCTGCCAGCCCAGCAGTTCGCGGGCCTGGCTTTTCGCCACCAGCACCGCCGGATCGCCAGCGCGGCGCGGGCCGTCGTGGCGCGGGATGGCGGTGCCCGACACGGCTTCGAGTGCGTCGAGCACTTCGATCACGGATGCGCCCTGGCCATAGCCCAGGTTCACCGCGTGATACTGGCCGGGATCGGCAAGGCAGGCGCGCAGCAACAGGATATGGGCTTCGGCCAGATCCGTCACATGCACATAATCGCGCACGCCAGTGCCATCGGGCGTGGGATAATCTCGGCCGAAGATGGTGAAACGCTCCCGCTGGCCGGTGAGCACGTGGCAGGCGAGCTCGATCAGGTGGTGTGGGTGCTGGCTGGCCTGGCCCGAACGCATCTGCGGATCGGCGCCACACACGTTGAAATAGCGCGGGCAGGCGACCGAGAAGCTGCGATTGGCCGCCACCATGTCGGCCAGCGCGCGTTCGGCAAAGGCCTTGGACCAGCCATAGGGATTGATCGGCGCGATGGGCGCGGTCACTTCCAGCGGCTGGCCGTCGCCATTCCCATACACGGCGGCAGTGGAGGAAAGCACGAACGCGCCAATCCCGCAGGCCAGCGCGGTTTCTGCCAGCGCCAGCGTCTCGCCGAAATTCTCGCGGTAATAGAGCGCCGGTTGTTCGACCGATTCCGCCACCGAGATGCGGGCGGCGAAATGCAGCACGGCGCCGATGCCATGGTCACGGATCACGCGTTCCACCAGCGCCTTGTCTCCGGCGCGGCCCTGCACAAAAATTGCGCCTTCGGGCACCAAACCGCGGTTGCCGGTGGACAGATCGTCCAGCACCACCACCTTCACCTCGCGATCAATCAGCGCCAGCGCGGCGTTGCTGCCGATATAGCCGGCCCCGCCGGTGACCAGCACGGGCGGCAGTTCGGATTCGGGGATCAGCGGCAGCAAGGGACTCATGTCTCTTGCCTAGCCCGGCATGGGCGTCAGCTCAATCGGGAATGCCCTGTTAGCGGAGCGGGCGTGACTTGGCGTGTCGCGGCGTTATGCTGGCCGCATGAGCCGCGATTTTGCCACCTACCCCAGCCTTGCCGGCCGCCGCGTGTTCATCACCGGCGGCGCGACGGGCATCGGCGCGGCGCTGGTAACGGCCTTTGCCGCGCAAGGGGCCGTTGTGGGCCATGTCGATCTGGCGGCCGACGCGGCAGCAGCCCTGGCAGATGGGCTGGCCGCAGCCCCGTGGTTCCGGGCGCTGGACGTGACCGACACGCCAGCGCTGCAGGTGGCCATCGCCGATTTTGCCGCAGCGGCCGGCGGGCTGGACGTGCTGATCAACAATGTCGCCAACGACAGCCGCCACGATCCGCTCGCCGTTGACGAAGCGCGCTGGCGCAGCCTGATGGCGGTCAATCTCGATTGCGGTTTCTTTGCCACGCAGGCCGCGATCCGCCTCATGCCGGCTGGCGGCTGCATCATCAATTTCTCTTCGATCAATGCGCTGCTCGGCCCGGCCGGGATGCCCGCCTATGTCGCAGCGAAATCGGCCATCGTGGGGCTGACCAAGGCGCTTGCCCGGCAATATGGGCCAGACGGCATAAGGGTGAACGCCGTCTTGCCCGGCTGGGTGGTGACGCAGCGCCAGCTCGATCTGTGGCTGACGCCCGAGACCGAGGCCGAATGGATGCAACAGGTGGCGCTCAAGCAGCGTATCCTGCCGGAGGATGTCGCCAATCTGGCGCTGTTCCTGGCCGCCGACGACAGCCGGATGATCACTGGGCAGGCACTGGTGATCGACGGCGGCCGGGTTTAGGTCAGCGCGTCCCAGGCCGCAACGACGGCCTTGGCAGCGGCAGCAATATCGGCCAGCGGCTTGCCCGGCGTGAACAGTGAACTGCCCAGCCCGAAGCCGGTCGCCCCAGCGGCGCGATAATCCACCATGTTGCTCGCACCGATGCCGCCCACCATGAACAGCGGCAGGCCCGGCGGCAGCACGGCGCGCACGGCCTTCACGCCGGCAGGCGGTACCAGTTCGGCCGGGAACAGCTTCAGGCCATGGGCACCAGCCGCGATGGCGGCGAACATTTCGGTAGGAGTGAGCACGCCGGGCAGCGCGATCATGCCGCTGACCACCGCCGCTTCGATCACCGCAGGGTTGCAGTTGGGTGCCACCACCAGCCGCGCACCAATGCCGGCCAGGCTGCGCACCGCGCCGGTATCGAGCACGGTGCCAGCGCCGACCAGTGCAGCATCACCCACCGCCGCCATGATCGCTTCGATGCTGCTGAGCGGGTCAGGCGAGTTCAGCGGCACTTCGATCAGGCTGATGCCGGCGTACACCAGCGCATGGGCAACGGCGGCGGCGCGTTCCGGTTCCAGCCCGCGCAGGATGGCGATCAGCGGGCGGTGCCCATCAAGAAAATCTCGGCTCATCAGCGCTTCTTGCGCCGGCCCCGGCGGCAGTGCAATCCTGCCCGCCATGCTTGCCCTGTCCAGCCAACCCGCCTTCATCATCCCCGCGCAATGTGTGCTGGCCGAAGGGCCGGTGTGGGATGATCGGGCAGCCTGCCTGTGGTTTACCGATATTCAGAAGAGCGAACTGCTGTGCTGGCACCACGACGCCCGCCGGCTGGAACGTATCGCCCAGCCCGAACGCCTGGGTTCGCTGGCACTCACCGACGATCCACAGCGCCTGCTGCTGGCGCTGGCCAATGGCTTTGCGCTGTTCACGCCGGCCAACGGGCGCATCGAATGGCTGCACCGGCTGGATCTGGAAGCCCATGGCATGCGCCTGAATGATGGCCGTGTGGACCGGCAGGGCCGCTTCTGGACCGGGGCAATGGTGGAGGATGATGCCCGCGCGCCGCTTGAACGCGGATCACTCTACCGGCTTGATCCGCCGGGGACTGCGCCGCCCATGCCGCTGCGCGACGGCATCGGGATCAGCAATTCGATCTGCTTCTCGCCTGACGGCGCGCACGCCTATTTCGCCGACTCAACCAAAGGCCGCATCCTGCGTTACCCCGCCAACGGCCCGCTGGGCGATGGCACGCTGTTTGCCCGCACCGAACCGGGCAGCGCGCCCGATGGTTCCGACCTGGACGCCGCAGGCCGGCTGTGGAATGCCGAATGGGGCGGCAGCCGCGTCACGGCGTACAACCCCGATGGCACGGTCGCCGGCCGCCTGCCGCTGCCCGTCAGCCAGGTCACTTGCGTGGCCTTTGGCGGGCCGGCGCTCGATCTGCTATTCGTGACCAGCGCCAGCGAAGGGCTGGACCGTTCAGCCGAGCCGCATGC
Organism: Sphingomonadales bacterium; assembly: GCA_027485735.1. Lineage (GTDB taxonomy): Bacteria > Pseudomonadota > Alphaproteobacteria > Sphingomonadales > Sphingomonadaceae > Sandarakinorhabdus. The sequence continues at coordinate 5,590 of JAIXQM010000219.1, forward strand.
CGGTGATGTGCTGGTGTATGAAGGGCCGTTTCAGGGGCTGCCTGCCGGCCGCTTCCGGCTTGGCTGAAACGAAAAAGGGCCGGCATTGCTGCCGGCCCTTGTTGATCCGTTCGTCGGAACAAAGACTTGAAACCTTCATTCCCATTCCCCTGCAATTCAGAGGACGAAAGTTCGCCGGGACCGAACCTCAACACCAAATGGTCGGGGCGAGAGGATTCGAACCTCCGGCCTCTGCCTCCCGAAGACAGCGCTCTACCAGGCTGAGCTACGCCCCGATCCTTGCGGAAGCGGCGCTATAGCCGCCGCCTCACGCGTGCGCAACCGCTCAAAGCGCGATTTGCAGCATTTTCGTCACGTCCACGAGTTTTTCGCGCGGGGCGCCAGTGCGGGCAGCAGCCACTTCGGCGGCTTCGATCTTCTGCCAGCCTGCAAAATCGCTGGCTTTCACGCCGCGCGTGGCCAGCAGCGCGTCGAGTCCCACGGGGCCAGCCTTGCCCGATGCAGTGACGCCATCTTCGACCATCGCCGCCACGACGCTGAAGCCGTCCGGCCGGTTGGTGCCGATGGTGCCTGAGGGCCCACGCCGCGCCCAGCCGCTGGCATAAAGCGCCGGCGCGATCCGGCCGGCATCATCGGTGGGGAAGCGGCCCAGCTTGTCAGACCAGTTCACGCCGGGAATCTCCGCCGTGCGATAGCCGATGCAGGCAATCACCAGACCACATGGAATCGCGTGCAGCTCGCCCGTGCCCACGGCCTGACCGTTCTCCAGCCGCGTCGTCTCCACAATCAGCCGTTCGGCCTTGCCATGGCCTTCCACTGCGACCGGGCGGCGGAAGAATTCGAAATTGATCGTCACCGGCTTGTCGCCACTCGGCAGGCCGGCAAAACCACGCAGGTGGGTGACCATCTTGCGCTGGCCGGGGTCCAATGCGGTATCTTCGGCTTCCGGCGGAAAATCGCCCGGACGCACGATGGGATGCGCGCGGACAAGGTGACCCAGTTCGCCGGCTTCCTTGGTGGTGAAGCTGGCCTGGTGCGGTCCACGCCGGCCGATGATGTGCACATCACGCACTCTGCTTTCCGCCAGCGTCTTCAGCGCGTGATCGGCGATGTCGGTGGTGGAAAGCTCGTCCACGGTCTTGGCCAGCACGCGGGCGCAATCGATGGCGACATTGCCGTTGCCGATGATCGCTGCGCCGTGGTGGGACAGATCGACATTCAGGCCGGCATGATCGGGATGGCCATTGTACCAGCCCACGAATGCTGCCGATCCGATCACGCCCGGCAGATCATCGCCCGGAATACCGATCGGCTTGTCGTGCGGCGCACCCACCGACAGCACCACCGCATCATACAGCCCGAGAAGTTCCTCCACCGAAACGTCACGGCCCAGCATCACATTGCCCACCAGCCGCGTGCCCGGCGCCAGGTTGGTCCCTTCATATCGCTTGGTGACGGCCTTGATCGACTGGTGATCCGGCGCCACGCCGGCGCGGATCAGGCCATAGGGCGTGGGCAGGCGATCGATGATGTCGATGCGCACATCATTGCCCCACTGCTTCTGGGCGGCTTCGGCGGTGTAATATCCGGCCGGGCCGGCACCCACGATGGCGATGGAAAGCGTCAAGTCTCGTCTCCCGAATCTGTGCGGTTCCGCTATGGCTGGCAGCATCGTGGGTCAAGCAGCTTGGGCTTGCCCACCCCCAAGGCCAACTGTCGCGTTGCATGCACCGCCACGCCTGCTAAAGCCGCTGGCATGACTGTCGACCAGAGCCGTATCCGCAATTTCTCGATCATTGCCCATATCGATCATGGGAAATCCACGCTGGCTGATCGCCTGATCCAGACGACCGGCGGGCTTCAGTTGCGCGAGATGTCGGAACAGGTGCTCGACAACATGGACATCGAGAAAGAACGCGGCATCACCATCAAGGCGCAAACCGTGCGCCTTGATTATCGGGCGTCTGACGGGAAGGATTATATCCTCAACCTGATGGATACGCCCGGCCACGTCGATTTCGCCTATGAAGTGTCGCGCAGCCTCGCCGCCTGCGAAGGCGCGCTGCTGGTGGTGGATGCGGCCCAAGGCGTCGAAGCGCAGACGCTGGCCAACGTCTATCAGAGCATCGAGCATGATCATGAAATCGTGCCGGTGATCAACAAGATCGATCTGCCGTCCGCCGATCCGGAAAAGGTGAAGAAGGAGATCGAGGACATCATCGGCCTCGATGCATCGGGCGCGGTGCTGGCCAGCGCCAAATCCGGCATCGGCATCGTCGAAGTGCTGGAAGCCATCGTTCAGCGCATCCCGCCGCCCAAGGGTGATCCCACCAAGCCGCTGAAGGCCATGCTGGTCGATAGCTGGTACGATCCCTATCTCGGCGTCGTCGTGCTGGTGCGCATCATCGATGGCGTCATCAAGAAGGGCCAGCAGATCAAGTTCATGGCGGCCGACAGCATCCACCTGGTGGACCGTGTCGGCGCCTTCCGCCCCAAGATCGAGCAGTTTACGGAACTCGGCCCCGGCGAAATCGGCTTCATCACCGCGCAGATCAAGGAAGTGGCGCAAGCCCGCGTGGGGGACACGATCACCGATGCCAAGCGCCCGGCCAACGAAGCCCTGCCCGGCTTCAAGGAAGTGCAGCCAGTCGTCTTCTGCGGCCTGTTCCCCACCGACGCCGCCGATTTTGAAAAGCTGCGCGAATCCATCTCGCGCCTGCGCCTGAACGACGCCAGCTTCAGCTTCGAAATGGAAACCAGCGCCGCGCTCGGCTTCGGCTTCCGCTGCGGCTTCCTCGGCCTGCTGCACCTCGAAATCATTCAGGAACGCCTGTCCCGCGAGTACGACCTTGATCTGATCACCACGGCGCCGTCAGTCGTCTATCACATCATGATGCGCGATGGCTCCACGCTGGAACTGCACAACCCGGCCGACATGCCCGATCCCTCATCGATCCTGCAGATCGACGAACCGTGGATCGAAGCCACCATCTACGTGCCGGATGAATATTTGGGCAGTATCCTGAAACTCTGCCAGGATCGGCGTGGCGTGCAGAAAAATCTCACCTATGTGGGCGGCCGCGCCCAGGTGACCTACGATCTGCCGCTCAACGAAGTCGTGTTCGATTTCTACGATCGCCTGAAATCCATCAGCCGCGGCTATGCCAGCTTCGATTATCACCAGATCGGCCACCGCGAAGGCGACCTGGTCAAAATGTCGATCATGGTCAACATGGAGCCCGTCGACGCCCTCTCCATGATCGTCCACCGCAGCGCCGCCGAAGCCCGCGGCCGCCACATGTGCGAACGGATGAAAGACCTCATCCCCCGCCACCTGTTCAAAATCCCGATCCAGGCCGCCATCGGCGGCAAAGTCATCGCCCGCGAAACCATCGCCGCCCTGCGCAAAGACGTCACCGCCAAATGCTACGGCGGCGACGCCTCCCGCAAACGCAA
>JAIXQM010000109.1 GCA_027485735.1 Sphingomonadales bacterium
GACAGGCCGGCGAGTGCATCGGCCGCCGGCACGGCCGCGCGCGCTGTTTCGGCTTCGGCCACCAGCCGCGCGCGGTCGGCCTCGGCCTGGGCAGCGGAAGTCTTCAGGCTGGATTCCTCGCCGGCGGCGCGGGCCGCCGCGGTTTCGGCTTGCGCCAGCCGGCCGCGCGCTTCGGTGAGCAGCCGAGCCGCTGCGTCGCGGGCCTGACGGGCGGCGCGCTCGGCCGCAGCAATGGCGGCGGCAGCGGCTTCAGCGTCACGCAATGTTGCGCTCGCCTTTTCAACGGTGCCGGCAGCGGCCTGACGCTCGGCCTCGAGTTCGGCAGCGCGGCGACGGGCGCGCAGGCGGGCGGCGGCGGCATCGGTGCGGCCACCCGAATCAACCAGCCCATCCCAGCGCCACAATTTGCCGTCGCGGCTCACCAGCCGTTGGCCGGGCTTCAGCGCGGCCAGCAACGGCGCATCAGGCGCGGCATCAACAACGCCGGTCTGCGCCAGCCGGCGCGCCAGTTCGGGCGGCGCCTGGACCTGGCCGGCCAACGGCACAACGCCCGCCGGCAATGCCGGATCGTCAGCCGCCACACTGCCGGCAAAGCGGCGCGGCGCAGTGGAGCTGGCGGGGCCCGCTTCCATGTCTTCGCCCAGCGCGGCGGCCAGCGCGGCTTCATAGCCGGCAGCAACGACCAGTTGATCGGCGATGCGCGGGCCCTTGCCCTGATCAGCCGCCAGCCGGCGCGCCAGCGCCTGCGCCTCGGCCTCGAGGCTGGCCAGCGTGGCGCGGGCAGCAGCCAGCGCGGCGGCGGCTTCGCTGCGCGCAGTCTCGGCGGCGGGGCGGGCCGCTTCGGCATCGGCGACCCCGGTTTCGCAGGCGGCAATATCGGCTTGGCAACTGGCGACGGCGGCGCGGAACGGTTCCAGATCCGGCGCCGGGGCCAGCCGTGCCAGCCGTTCGGCCAGGTTCTTCGCTTCAGCCTCGGCCCGGGTAGCGCGGGCGGTGGCGGCGGCAGCAGCATCGGTGGCGGCGCGGGCAGCGGCCGCCGCAGCCGCATGGGCGGCCATCGCATCAGACAAGGCGGTTTCGGCGGCCAGGGCGGCGGCCTCGGCCAGCGACTGCCGCTCGGTCAGTGCCGGGCGCTCTGCCGCCAGCGCCGCCAGCCGTTCGGCCAGCGCAGCGTCTTCAGCAGCGAGTCGCTCGCCAGCAGCAGCGGCATCATCGGCAAGGGCGGTTTCGCGCGCCGCGTCGCGGTCGATACTGGCGATGCTGGCGGCCAGCGCGGCATCGCGGCGGGCCAGTTCCTGCGCTTCGGCGTCAAGCAGGGCGCGGCGCTGGCGCAGGGCCTGCGCGGCAGCGGCGGCTTCGGCTTCGGCCTGACGCAATGCGGGTAGCCCGGCATTGGCATCGGCGGCTTCGGCAGTGAGTTGCGCTGCCAGCCGCGTGCGTTCGGCGGCCAGCGTTTCGGCGGCGACAGCGGCCTTGCGGGCGCGTTCGCTCAGCGCGACAGCGGTATGCCAGCGGGCGTGGATCAGCGCGGCTTCGCCATGGCGGATCCGGTCAGACAGGCTGCGGTACCGTTCGGCAGACTTGGCTTGCCGGCGCAATGTTCCCGCCTGCGTTTCAAGGCCCCTGATGACGTCGTCCAGCCGCGTCACATTGGCTTCGGCAGCGCGCAGGCGAATCTCGGCTTCGCGCCGGCGCACGGCCAGGCCAGCGATGCCGGCGGCTTCTTCCAGCAACTGCCGGCGCTCGGCCGGCTTGGCGGCGATGATCGCGCTGATGCGGCCCTGGCCAACAATTGCGGGGCTGTGCGCACCGGTGGCTGAATCGGCAAACAGCAGGCGCACATCCTGGGCGCGGGCATCGCGGCCATTCAGGCGATAATCCGAACCAGCGCCGCGCTGGATGCGGCGCTGCACCTCGATCTCCTCCCCGGCGCTGCCGGCGAGATGCAGGGTGACAGTGGCAAATTCGCGCGCCGGGCGAGCGCTGGTGCCGGCAAAGATCACATCGTCCATGCCGCCCGATCGCATGGATTTCGGGCTGCCTTCGCCCATAACCCAGCGCAGCGCTTCGAGCAGATTGGATTTGCCGCAGCCATTAGGGCCGACAACACCGGTCAATCCCGGTTCGATCAGCAGATCGACCGGTTCAACGAAGGACTTGAAGCCCGCAAGGCGAAGACGGCGAAATTCCAAGGGCGCTTACCGGAGAGCCGCCTGCAGCTTGGTTTCGAGATCGGCCCAGCTGAACACGCCTTCCTGCACCGTGCCGTTGATGATGAAGCTGGGCGTGCCGGTGAGCTTCAGCTCGTTCACTGCCTGGTTCCTGAGATCATTCACGGCCTTCAGCTGCGCCGGATCGGCGAGGCACTGATCGAACTTGGCCCGCGGGATGCCGCGCAGCTTCACATAATCAGCCAGGCCGCCCAGTTCGGCCATGCGGGCAATGGCCTGATCTTCCGGCAGCTTGGCCAGCGCTTCCTGATCGGCCTTGCCGATGCGGCCGAACGGCTCGGTCCAGCCGGCCTGATCGGCGTAGAAATTGTCGAGCAGGCCGAAGAAGGCTGAAGCGCCCTGGCAGCGGGCCAACACAGTGGCGGCATAATCCGGGCCATTCAGCACGAAGTTGCGATATTCATAGGAAACATTGCCGCTGGCGACATATTTGGACTTGAGCGTGGCAGCGGCAGCTTCGTGGAATTCGCGGCAGTGCGGGCAAGTGAGCGAGGCAAATTCCACCAGCTTCACGCGGGCATCCGGGTTGCCCATGCGGAAGCCGCCTTCAGGCGTGGCAGCCACGACATCCACCCAGTTCTGGCCGGCAGGCGCGGCCACGGCGGGGCCGGCGGGCGCATCGGCTGCCCCAGTGGCGTCTGGCGTGGCGGTCTTGTCACCGCAAGCGGCGAGCATCAACGCGACAGCGGAAACAGCAAGAAGCAAGCGCATCATTTCGTCCTTCCAGGGGCGGCCTTCACGGCGGCATCAAGCAATGGTTCAAGCGCGGCCCAATCAAACACATCGGTTTGCATGCGGCCATTGATCAGGAAACTGGGCGTGCCCTGCAGTTTGTGATTCTGCACGGCATCGGCGCGGATGGCGAGCAGCCGGTCCATCCCCGGCTTTGCCGCAACACAGGCATCATAACGGGCGCGCGGCAGGCCAGCGGCGGCGGCGAATTCCGGCAGTTTGCCGGCGATGGCCATGGCATTGCCTTGGCTATCCTGCGGCAGCGCCTGGATACGGGTGCGTTCGGCTTCCGGGATGGCCATGAACGGCGTCACCAATTGATCCTGGCGGGCATAGATGCGGTTGACGAAGGCCCAGGCCTGCGGCGCGGCCTGGCACTGCATCAGCAGCCCGGCCATCAGATCGATACCGTTCAACGAGAACGGCCGATATTCATAACTCACCTGACCAGCCGCCAGCCAGCGGCTGCGGATCACCGGCAGGCCGGCTTCATGAAAGGCGCGGCAGTGCGGGCAGGTGAGGCTGCCGAACTCGATCAGCTTCACCGGGGCATTGGGGTTGCCCATCAATATGCCGCCCTGCGCCGTGGTGGCGAGGCGGGTGGACCAATCAGCCGGCGCGGCCACCGCGCGCGCCGTCGGTTTGGCAGGTGCTGCGATCAGCGGGGCAGCGGCGAGGCCGGCAATCAGGAAGGCAAAAGATAGTCGCATGAGTCTTCTCTAGCGTGGCGCAGGCGGCAGCGCCAAGCCCCTTCCCGTCAGCGAATTTTCGGCAGGCCGTTGGAAGTGGCCAGCGCTTCGGCCAGCGATTGCAGCGTGGCGCGCAATTCCGGGTCTGCAATGTCCCGCAGCGTGGTGCGCGTGGCTTCCGGCAGCGGGCCGGGCGGCGGCGGGGGCGGTTCGGGCGGCGGCGCCATGGTGGCGGCGCCCTGTTCGATGGCAATGCGGGCGACCGCGGCAAAACCCAGGATGCGATTGGCGCGTTCGATGATCTGCGCTTCGACATGGCGCAACATGGGCGCGAGCGCGCCAGTGGCGGCCACAGCCAACGTGCCGCCATCCTTCTGGCCGCGCGGGAAACGCAGCCGCAGTGGCCGGCTGTGGCGGGCAAATTGGGGCCCAACGATTTCGGCCCAGCGATCATTCAGCGCCGAATGCGTGAACCCGAAGCGCTTGAAGGCCTGGCCGCCGACATCGCTGACCAGCTCGGCAATCGGCTTGGCGCGGCCACCACGCGGCTTGTCCTGCGGCTTTGGCGGCGCAGCTTTTGAAGGCGTTTTCGGCATCGCCAGATCCATGCCATAGACGCGGCGTGACCGATAGCTGGCCCCACGAACTTCTCGACTGGTACCGCGCCCATGCGCGCGACCTGCCGTGGCGCAATCCGCCCGGCAGGCAGCTGCCGGACGACCCGGATTGGCCCTATCGTGTTTGGCTGTCCGAAGTGATGCTGCAGCAGACGACGGTGGAGGCGGCAACACCCTATTTCCACGCCTTCACGAAAGCCTGGCCGACGGTTTCGGCGCTGGCAGCGGCGGATGATGCCGACGTGATGCAGGCCTGGGCCGGGCTTGGCTATTACGCCCGCGCCCGCAACCTGCTCGCCTGCGCGCGCGCCGTGGTGGAACGACACGGCGGGCGATTCCCGGCCAGCGAAGCCGAATTGCGCGATCTGCCGGGCATTGGCGATTACACGGCAGCGGCGGTGGCAGCGTTCGGCTTTGGCCGCGATGCCGTGGTGATCGACGGCAATGTCGAACGGGTGGTGAGCCGGATGTTTGCGATTGCGACGCCCCTGCCCGCGGCCCGCGTTGCCATCCGCGCTGCGCTCTCCCCATTGGTGCCGCAGGGGCAGGCCGGCGATTTCGCACAGGCGATGATGGATCTGGCCCGCCGCGTCTGCACCGCTCGGACCCCGCGCTGCCTCGCCTGCCCGCTGATCGATTCCTGCGCCGCGCACCAGGCCGGCACGCCCGATGCGTTCCCGGTGAAGGCCGCGAAAAAGGCGCGGCCGACGCGGCAAGGCACGGCCTGGTGGATCGAGGCCGAGGGTGCGGTGCTGATGGTTGTGCGCCCGGCCAAGGGCCTGCTCGGCGGCATGCGGGCGTTGCCCAGTTGTGATTGGCGTGGGGAGAGTGCGCCGCCACTGGCCGGCAATTGGCAGACGCTGGGGGTGGTGCGCCACGGCTTCACCCATTTCGATCTGGAACTCCACGTGCGGGCGTTGATCCTGCCGGCCAAGCCCGCGATGATGGGCGAGTGGCTGGCGCTGGGCGAGGTCGAATCCGCCGGCATGCCCACGCTTTTTGCCAAGGCCGCGCGGCTGGGGCTTGCCGCCGATGATTTCAGGGAGAACAAGGCGGCATGACGATCTTCCATGACGTGCCGGTCACCGGCTTTTGCGGCAACATGCTGGACCGTGCCGACGAGATCAGGCGCGACCCGGCGGCGCTGATCGCCATGCGCGCCCGGCCCGATGCGCGCTGGCTGGTGATGGATGGCCTCAATCCGGTGGTCAGGTC
>JAIXQM010000211.1 GCA_027485735.1 Sphingomonadales bacterium
ACGCTGGCCAAGGGCGAACAGTCGCTGCTGTTCCTCAACCGCCGCGGCTATGCCCCGCTCACCCTGTGCCGGGCCTGCGGCAACCGCATCCAGTGCCCCAATTGCACGGCGTGGATGGTGGAACACCGCCTGTCGCGGCGTCTCGCCTGCCATCATTGCGGCCACCAGATGCCGGTGCCGGAACAATGCCCGGAATGCGGCGAGGCCGATCATCTGGTCGCCTGCGGCCCGGGCGTGGAGCGCATCGCCGAAGAAGTGCGCCGCACCTGGCCGGCAGCGCGCACCGCCGTGGTGACCAGCGACACCATCACCAGCCCCGCCCGCGCCGCCGCGCTGGTGGCAGCGGTGGAAGCGCGCGAGGTGGACGTGATCATCGGCACCCAGATGGTGACCAAGGGCTATCACTTCCCCGATCTCACGCTGGTGGGCGTCGTCGATGCCGATCTCGGCCTGTCGGGCGGCGACCTCCGCGCGGGCGAGCGCACCTGGCAGCAGATCATGCAGGCCGCCGGACGCGCCGGGCGCGGGGTAAAGCCGGGCCGCGTGCTGATCCAGACGCACCAGCCGAAAGCGCCGATTATGCAGGCGCTGGGCAAGGGCGATGCCGCGGCCTTTTTCGCGGCCGAAATCGCGGCGCGGCGCGATCTGGGCCTGCCACCATTCGGGCGGCTCGCCGCGCTGATCGTCTCATCTGAAGACGCTGCTGCCGCGAAATCCGCCGCCGATGCGCTGGGCGCGGCGGCGCCGCAGCGCGAGGGATTGATGGTGCTCGGCCCCGCCCCTGCCCCGCTCGCCATGTTGCGCGGTCGGCACCGGCATCGCCTGTTGGTGCAGGCGCGCCGCGACCTGCCGCTGCCGGCGATCCTGCGCGAATGGGTGGGCAGCGCCGCGTTGCCGTCCAGCGTGCGCGTGGTGGTGGATGTGGACCCCTACAGCTTCGTCTGAAGCCAGCCGGCGGCGCGCACGGTGGGAAGGAACGTCTCGCTCACCGCCTGCTCGCTGCCATCGGCCAGCACCAGCAGCCAGCGCCGGCCGTCGCGGCGTGCTCCAGCCAAATGGCGGCGCGCGACCCAGGCGCTGCGGTGCACCTGCATTCCGTCGTGGGCGGCCAGTTCGGGCAGCGCGTCGCTCAGGCGGAACAGCACCAGCGGCTTGCGGCCATCGGCCAGCACCAGCCGCAGATAATGATCTTCCGCCGCCACCATTAGTACGCCGGCAAGATCGGCCAGCCCGGCGCGCTGGGCGAGCAGGGAAGGGGAAGCTGTGACAGGCGCGGCCTGCGCCACCGGCATTCCGCGCGGGCCACGCAGCACCGCGATGAGCGCCGAGATCGAGCCGGCCACCAACAGTGCCATCAGATAGAGGCCAAGCCATGACAGTGTCAGCGGCCGGCCGATGGCACGGAACATCAGGTCGATTTCCAACGGCAGCGTCGCGTTGAGCAGCAGCGCGCCGACTACCGCCGCCAGCACGGCCGTGCCCCGATCAGTGGTGCGCGGCCCGGCCCACGCATACCACAGCCACCATTTCACGCTGTTCCAGCCGATCAGCACCAGCCAGAACACCAGCCGGCTGGGCAGCGGCAAGCTGCCGGTATCAAACGGTCCGGTGAGCACACAGGCCACCACCGCAAACAGGGTGCCGGCAAGCAGCGGCCGCAGCGGCGGGGCGGAGTCGCGCGAGAGGCTGAGGGTCGATTCCACGAAGCGCGAATCCTGCACGGTCAGGGTTGACGAAGCGATTGGCATGATAGGCGAAAGCGGCGTTGCGGCAAGCGGCGGCGGGTTGCCACACACGAGGCATCAACCGCCAATGGAGCCACACCGATGCTTGCCAATCTCTCCCCGCTGCTGCTTGCCCACCTCGTCGCCGCCTGCCTCGCCATGCCGCTGGGCTTGTATCAGATGCTGGCCCGGCAGGGCACGCCGGGCCATGCGCTGGCCGGGCGGCTCTATGTGCCGGCGATGCTGGTGTGCAACATCGGCGCGCTGGCCAGTTACCGGCCCGATACCAAGTTCCTGCCCTTCCATATCCTCGCCTTTGTCAGCCTCTATTCGCTGGTCACCGGCATGTGGGCGCTGCGTAAATGGCTGAAGAATCGCCAGCCGGCAGATCTGAAAGCGCACAAGATCCAGATGGCCTATAGCTGGCTGGGCCTGATGATGGCCGGCTTCAGCCAGGTGCTGACCAACCCGCGTTTCGGCATCATCGAAGGGTTCGAGCCCGTGCAGTTCTGGGCAATGGTGATCGGGCTGAACGTGGTGCTTTATGCGATCGGCAGCTGGTGGCTGTTCGGCAAGTTGCTGAAGCGCAACCTTGCTTAGAGCATCGATGCATCCACCGGCAGCCCCAGCAACACGCGCCCCGCCAGCTCCAGCGTTGGCGGGGCGACCATCACGTGCTGGGTCGCCACATGCGCATCGCGGAAACGGCGGTTCAGCGGGTGGCTGGCATAGACCGAGGTACCGCCAGCGAGTTCGTGCATCTTGGCCGCAACCCGCGCCGAAACCTGGGTGAGCCGCGTCGCTGCCAGCCGCAGCCGGGCACGCATCGGCAGATCGAGGCTGTCACCCACCACCACCTGATCCCACGCCACTGCGATTTCGGCGTGCACCAGCGCGCGTGCCGCCGCCAGATCGGCATGCGCCATGGCAAAATCAGCCTGAACCACGCCGCGTTCGGCCAGGCTGCGACTGCTGCCCTGTGCCTTCTTGGCGGTGGCCAACGCCTGCAGATCATCCAGCGCGCCAAGCGCATTGCCGCTGGCGACAGCCGCGATGCCGAGCGCGAGCAGACCGAAGGGAGCAAAGCGGTACAGCGGTCCGGTTTCACGCGGCGTATCGGTGATGAACGACACGCTGCGCGACTGCGGCACGCGCACATCCTTCGCCGCAAGATCGCCTGATCCGGTGCCGCGCATGCCCAGCGCATCCCAGGTGTCGATCAACTCCACCTCTTCGCGGCGCATCACCATCATGCGGTGATCGGGCGCGCCATTGGGGAGCCGGCGCATCTCGGCCCCGTCCATGATCACCGCCCCGCCGAGCAGCCAGCCGCAGTTGGCGCTGCCGGAACCCCAGGCCCAGCGGCCGGAGACGACATACTCATCACCGTCCACCTGTGCCCGGCCCATCGGCGCGAAAACGCCGCCGGTGATGACATTTGGATCGGACCAGATCTCGCTGGCGTGTTCCTCCGGCAACCAGGCCGAGATAAGCGCCGTGGTGCCGCCGATCATCACACACCAGCCCGTGGCCGCATCGGCGCGGCCCAGTTGTTCCAGCGCACCAAACAGGGTGGCCACATCCACCTCCGCGCCGCCCAGCGATGTGGGCACCAGCATCCGGAACAGCCCGGCCTGCGCCAGTTCCGCCGCCAGATCGGCTGGCAGCCGCCGCTGCTGCTCGGTATCGGCAGCGCGGTCGGCGACCGTCTGTAGCAGGGTGTCTGCAACCATCACAGCTTCCACAGGCTGGCCAGATTATTCTTCTGCATGTCGCTCGATCCGCCGACGATCGGCATGCCGAGCAGATCGCGCACATGCCTTTCCATGTCGAACGCGTCTGACAGCGCATAGGAACCAATCACCTGTTGGCAGGCGAGCGCGATTTCCACGCCAACATCGGCCACGAACAGTTTCGCCATGCTGGTTTCGGCGCTGCACGGCCGGCCTTCATTGGCCAGCCACGCCGCGTGATAGAGCATGTGCCGCGCCGCCTGCAGTTTCGTGCGCGCCACCACGAGCTTGTGGCGGATGGCCTGATGCTGGCTGATCGCCTTGCCGAACTGCACGCGCTGCTGGGCGTAATCCCACGCCTCGTCCAGCGCGGCCCGCGCAATACCGAAGGCCACCGCGGTGATCTCCAGTTTTTCCACGTCGAGCGCGCGGCCGGCCAGGAGCTTCCAGCCCTGGTTCCACATCGCCGGCCCGCCAACAATGTTGCCCGCCGGCACCCGCACGCTGTCGAAATACACATCCTGGCTGGCGGTGTAGCGCAGATTGGCGTGGTGGATGTCCTGCATCCGCACGCCCGGCGCGCTGGTGGGGATCAGCACGAAACTCAGGTTACGATAACGCTCCTCAGCAGGGCCGGAGCGCACCAGCGTGTAGATATAATCGCTCCAGTCGGCGCCCGTGCACCAACGTTTCGCGCCGTCGATGATCACCTCGTCGCCCTCCAGCCGCGCGCGGGTGGTGACGCTGGCGAGATCGCCGCCCACATCGGGTTCGGACAGGCCATAGGCGAAGAACAGCTCACCCTTCGCCAGCCGGGGCAGAAATTCCGCCTTCTGCTCGGCGCTGCCGTTTTCAGAGAGGTTCATGCCGCCATAGAAGGCGGTGTGGATATAGGGCCCGGCCAGGCACGGCCCGGCCTGCGCCAACTCCTCGATCACCGCGATGGCGGCGACGAGATCCTGCCCGGCGCCGCCATAGGCTTCCGGCACGGTCAGCGCAGTCAGGCCCAGCTTGTTCAGCTCGGCATAGACGTCGCGCGGCCAGCGATGATCGCGGTCCCACTGGATGCGGGCCTCGCGCGGGGCATGGCTTGCAACGAACCGCCGGATGGTGTCGCGCAACTGGCCGATATGTTCCGGCTCATCGATGAAGGTGACGGGGGGCAGCGGCGGGGCCATCATTCACCCGTCAATTTCGGCGGGCGGCGTTCGCGGAAAGCGCGCACGGCTTCGGCCCGGTCGGTGGCAAGGTTGGACAGCGTCTCATAGGGGATGGAGGCATCCATCAACTGCTGCGCCAGCACCCTGAGCGGCTGGTTGGCCACCACCTTCGACCAGCGCACGGCATATTTGGGATTGTTCATCAGCTTGCCGACCAGTTCGGTGACCTTGGCATCAAGCTGGTCGGTCGGCACGGCATAGTTGATCAGGCCCATCGCCTCAGCGCGCGGCGCCTTTATGAGATCGCCGGTCATCAGAAATTCCTTGGCGCGGGCATAGCCGATCAGTTGCGGCCAGATCACCGCGCCGCCATCGCCGGCCACAAGCCCCACCTTGACGTGCGGATCACCGATCACGGCGTTTTCGTCGGCCACGATGATATCGCAGAGTAGCGCGATGGTGGCGCCCAGCCCGGCGGCGGCGCCGTTCATGCGGCAGATCACCGGCTTTTCGATGTCGAGCAGGCTGGTGACGATGCGTTTGGCGTCCCAGCCGATGTCGCGGAACTGGTTGGGGTGGGCGATCTGTTCCTCGAACCAGTCGAAATCACCGCCAGCGCAGAAGGCGCGGCCAGCGCCGGTCAGCACGATGATGTCGCTGCCCTTGTCCTGCTGCAATTCGGTGAACACGCGCGCGAGTTCTTCGTGCATCGCCTCGTCAACGCCGTTCACCGGGTTGTTGCCGGTGATGGTGGCGGTGAGCACCCGTTCATGGCCGAACTGGCCGCGCGTGAAGGTGAAGCGTTCGTAGCCTTGCAGCAGCGCCATGGCGCGTTTCTCCCCAAGTTTTGGCCAAGGTGGCGCAAGGGGGGCAGGCGGTCAATGCAGGGGAATGGCAGCGCGCCAGATGCACGAACGCCGGGCGCGATGAACGCCCGGCGCCGCAGTGCAGATTGGTCCTCAACCGAAGATGAAATCGGTTGCGGTGATCTGCGCCAACTGGGTGTTGAGGATGGCGATTTCACCCAGATCGCCGTTGCTGGTCTTGACCAGCACGTCGTCGGTGGCGCCATCGCTGTCGAGATCGCTCAGCTCGAAAAACAGCGAGGCAAAGCTTTCGCCCGTGCCGCGCAGATCGAGCTTATCGACATTGTCCTGGAAATCAGCGACGATGTCGAAGCCCCATTTGCCATTGAAGACAAAGCGGTCGGCACCAGCATCGCCGGTCAGCGTGTCCTGGCCCTCGCCGCCTTCCAGGATGTCGTTGCCGCCACCGCCGAACAGGCTGTCGGTGCCATCGCCGCCGAACAGGCGATCAGCCGAGTGCCCGGTGCCGGAAAACTGGCCGATGATGTCGCCGTACAGGACGTCGTCGCCCAGGCCGCCGATCAGCGTATCGGCGCCGATTCCGCCTTCGGCCATATCGTCGCCTTCACCGCCATCAACGTTGTCGATGCCCGCGCCGCCATTGAGGATATCGGCGCCTTCACCGCCATCGAGCAGATCATTGCCGGCGCCGCCCAGGATCGTGTCCTGATCCTTGCCGCCGAACAGCCGATCGGCCCCGGCGCCACCATCAATGACGTCATCGCCTTCGCCGCCATCGACAAGATCATTGCCGGCTTCACCGAACAGGCGATCCATGCCCTGGCCGCCGAAGATCTGGTCAGCGCCGTTGCCACCAAGGATAGTGTCATCATCTTCGCCGCCGTCGAGGAAATCATTGCCGCCGGCGCCATCGATGAAATCCCGGCCCTTGCCGCCGAAGATGCGGTCATTACCGATGTCGAGACCCTTCTGGCCGGGTGCATAGCCGTAGAGAAAATCATCGAGTTCTGTGCCGATGATCTGATCAGTTCCTGAAGTACCAAAACGCGTTGCCATTTTCACTCTCCCAGGTGTGGTTCAACGCCCCCGGAGACAGAAACTATGACTCAATAGCTGACCAACAGATGAACCAGAAAAGTCATTTTCAAGAAACAACAAGCAATATTATTGCGCTGTGTTTTGCATTAATTGCAGATGAACAATCAACGCCGCCCTCGCCTGATCAATTGACTGTCATAGAGGCGAATTGTTTCAAATGCATCAGGCAGGTGCACAATATATCGCGCAGCGTCGGCAAAGCGTTTCGCCGGTGGTCGGCATTCACTCCAGATGCAATGCCGCCTTCACCCGGCCCCAGCCGACCAGCTTGAAGTTCTGCGCCGGGCTGTTGTCCCCATCCTGGGCCACCATCAGGCCCTGTGGGAAGGCCGGGCCGAAATCGCCCGCCATCACCGCGATGCCATCGGTTTCCTGGGTACTGCCAAAGCGCCCTTGGCCAATGCGGAAACGGCCGGCAAAACGCTCGTCGGCAAGGCGGTAAAGGGTGTAGGCGTTGTCGCCCTGACTTGATGCCAACACCCAGCCGCCATTGCCGGCGCCTTCGGCGGCAATGGCCAGCCCTTCGACATCGGCGACCAGCCGCTTGCCGTCCACGCCGGCCAGCTTCACCGGAGTGACGCTGCCACTGGCCCGCGCATCGAAACGCCAGATGCCCACATCCTCTTCAGCCACATAAAGCCGGGCGGTGCGGGCATCGACAACGCAGCCTTCGCTTTGGGTGGCGAGCTTCATCGTGCGCACGACGCGGCCGCTGGCCGTGGCGACATCAAGTTCGATCTGGCGAATGGTGCCATCCTTGATGACGATGAAGGCCGTCAAGGCACCGGGCGTTGCCCACAGGCACATTCCATAGGCTTCGCCTGTCCCCGCCCGGACGCGGCCGACCGGTTCCAGCCGCGCGGTCGTGGTGTTCAAGCGGAACAGCGCGATCTGGGCTTGCGCTTCGTCGCTGCGATCGCTGGCGGCAACGATCACGCCCGCCGGGGTTTCCACCAGATCGACATTGTTGACCCGGCCGGCATTAGTGAAATCGCGCACCTGGCCATCAAGGCCATAAACGTACAGGCCGGCCTGCTTGTCCGTGCCCACGATCAGACTGGCGGCTGGGTTGGCAGCATTGCGCCAGATCGCCGGATCATCCGCAGCGTCGTCGCCGCTCTTTACCGCTACTGTTTCGGCATCGGCAGTGACACTGGTCGTCTGCACAACCGGCACAATGGCCGGCGGCGCGCAGGCGGCCAGCAACAGCAGAAAGGGCAAAGCAGCGCGCATCGGCCTCATTTCACGGTGACGAAGATCGGATTGGCATAGAACCACAGATCAGACCACGGATCTTCGCCCTTGGGATCGGCCGTCGGCTCCAGTTCATCGCTGCTGGTGCCGCGCACGCGCAGATAGAGCGGGCCGGTCACCGCCGGGATGCGGTGGGTCATGGTCAGCACCTCGCCATCGCGGCTCCAATCGGCGGCGGTGAAGCGGCGGGTGACGGCGGTGGCCGGCGCGCGTGCCGTTGTGCGATCGGCGACGGAGCCGGTGACAGGCCCGGTGATCAGATCAACCCGCGCCACGCCCGGCGCGCGGCCACCTGCGTTTGGCGCCGCGGGATCACGCAAGCGGATGGTGACGGTCAGCGGCTGGCCCTTTCGCGCCTTGATGGTGCCGCCAATGCCGACGCTGCGGCCACTGCTGGACACGATCACATCCACTTCCGATACCAGGTCGCCGGTGGTGACGAAGATGCGGCCCGAACGCAGGCCGTCAACGATGTCGCCATGGTCAGGGCGGGCCTGCACATAGGTTTTCGAATACTCGCCGGGCCAGAAATCATTGCCGCCATCGCGCCAGTTGCTGTGGCTGTCAGACGTGGCGGTGATGAACCAGCGCCGGCCTTCGGCCAGCATCGAATCCCAGAAACCGCCCAGCGTCGCCGTCATCTG
>JAIXQM010000237.1 GCA_027485735.1 Sphingomonadales bacterium
CAACCGGTCAAGCGCGCAGCAGCGACATACTTTGCCCACCCGGAGGTCCCTTGAGTTGCTCAAGCAAAACGAAGCGCTGTCGGTAGCGCGGCTCCTGCGTCCAACGCAGCCCGTTACCCTTGTCCGCCCTCATGCCGCTCGCCGCGCGGCCCGGTTCTTCTTGTCGAAGTTTCCGGGCACGTCGATGTATGCGGTCAAGGCGAATCCTTCCGCTGATCTGATCCGCACCCTGTGGGATGCGGGGCTGACGCATTATGACGTCGCCTCCATCGCCGAAGTGCGCCTGGTGCGCGAAGTGGCGCCCAATGCGGTCCTGTGCTTCATGCACCCGATCAAGCCGCCGGAGGCCATTGCCGAGGCCTATCACAGCCATGGCGTGCGGGTGTTCAGCCTTGATAGTATCGACGAGCTGGACAAGATCGTGGCCGCCACGTCGAAGGACGGCGTAGCCGCGACCGACCTCACGCTGTGCGTGCGGCTGCGCGTCTCCTCTTCGCACTCCAAGCTCAGCCTGGCGTCGAAATTCGGCGTGCATGCCGATGAAGCCGCCCCCGTGCTGATGGCCGCCCGCCAGGTGGCCGATGCGCTGGGCATCTGCTTCCACGTTGGCAGCCAGGCGATGAGCCCGCAGGCCTATGGCGATGCCATGGCGCAGGTGCGTGCCGCCATCGTTGGCGCGGGCGTCACCGTTGACATCGTCGATGTTGGCGGCGGTTTCCCGTCCATCTATCCGGGCATGGAACCGGGCCGCCTCGAAGCCTATTTCGAGGTGATCCACCGCGCCTTCGAAGCCCTGCCGATTTCCTATTCGGCCGAGCTGTGGTGCGAGCCGGGCCGCGCGCTGTGCGCTGAATACAGCTCGGTTCTGGTTCGTGTCGAAGCCCGCAAGGGCGATGTGCTCTACATCAACGATGGTGCCTATGGTGCCCTGTTCGATGCCGCGCATATCGATTGGCGTTTCCCGGTGGAACTGGTGCGCGACACCGCCAGCCGGGCGCGCGACATGGAGTTCAGCTTCTGGGGCCCGACCTGCGACGACATGGACTACATGCGCGGGCCGTTCGCCCTGCCCGCCGATATCGCGGCCGGTGACTATATCGAGATCGGCATGCTCGGCGCCTATGGTTCCGCCATGCGCACAGGGTTCAACGGCTTCACCGCCGGCGAAACGGTGATCGTGACCGATGAACCGATGGGCACGCTCTATGCTGTCACGGAAGAGTCGCCGGACAAGATTATCCAGCTGCGCACGAAGTAAGTCTTCAGGCCCCCGCTGTTGCCGGCGGGGGCCGCTTTCCCCGCTCGGCGCCGGACTCCCCCGGCCGCGGGCGGCGCTCACGCGCCGGGCCAACGTCTGAACACGGGAGCAATCCATGACCGATACATTGAACCACGTCGTTACCGAGCTCACCCCCGCCGAGCGCCAGCGCAAGGCCGAGCTGCTGTCGACGCTTGTCGAACATATCGACATCAAGAGCTTTGACGCCCGCCCGATCATCGACGGCATGGCCAAGATGAGCTTCACCAGCCGCGATCTGGCCCGCGCCACCGCCATCTACAACCAGATGCTGGCCGATCCCGATTGCACCATCTTCCTGGTCATCGCCGGTTCGACCAGCGCCGGCGGTTGCATGGATCTCTATGCCGATCTGCTGCGCAACAACATGATCGATGGCATCGTGGCCACCGGCGCTTCGATCGTGGACATGGATTTCTTCGAAGGCCTTGGCCACAAGCATTATCAGGCGCTGGAAGTGCCGGATGACGACACGCTGCGCTCGCTGCTGATCGATCGCATCTACGATACCTATATCGATGAAGAAGCCCTGCAGGATTGCGATCACACCATCTACGAGATCGCCAACACGCTGGAACCGCGCGGCTATTCCAGCCGCGCCTTCATTCGCGAGATGGGCAAGTATCTGTCCGAGCATGGCAAGAAGGAGAACAGCCTCGTCAAGCTCGCCTATGAGCATGACGTGCCGATCTTCTGCCCGGCCTTCGTCGACAGCAGCGCCGGTTTCGGCCTGGTGAAGCACCAGGTTGATCGCGCCAAGGCCGGCCAGCCCTATATGATGCTGGATGCCATCGCCGATTTCCGCGAACTGACCGACATCAAGATCAAGGCCGGCACCACTGGCCTGTTGATGATCGGCGGCGGCGTGCCGAAGAATTTCATTCAGGACACCGTGGTGTGCGCCGAAATCCTTGGCCACCACGATGTGGAAGTGCACAAATATGCCGTGCAGATCACCGTGGCCGACGTGCGCGACGGCGCTTGCTCGTCCTCAACGCTGCAGGAAGCCGCCTCGTGGGGCAAGGTCAACACCGGCATCGAACAGATGGTGTTCGCCGAAGCCGGCAGCGTGATGCCGCTGCTCGCCAGCGACGCCTATCACCGCGGCCATTGGAAGGCCCGCGCCAAGCGCGCGTGGGGCAAGCTGTTCGCCTGACGGCGAGCGAGCTGATGGGGTAACCCTCTCCGTTTGACATCGGCCTGAAAACCTAAGAACCCTCCCCGCCACAAACGGGGAGGGTTTTTCGTATGAACAAGGCAATCTTGCTGCCGATGCTGGTGCTGGCCGGCTGGACGATGATCGTGTGGATCTGGATGTACGCCACGCGCATCCCGGCGATGGGCCGCGCCGGCATCGATGGTGCCAAGATGGTGGGCGCCACAGGCAAGAGCCTGCGCGATGATCTGACCGCTGCCGGCGAGCACCGCGCCAGCTGGGTGGCCGACAATTACAACCATTTGATGGAACAGCCGACGATCTTCTATGCCACCGCGCTGGCGCTGGCGGTGATGGGCGAAGGCGGCAGTATGGCGGTCAACCTGGCCTGGGGCTATGCCGGCCTGCGGATCGTTCACAGCCTCGTGCAGATTCTGTCGAACCGGGTTATCGTGCGATTCCTGGTGTTCGCGCTGGCGTCGCTCTGCCTGCTCGGCCTGGTCCTGCTGGCCCTCAGCATCGCCAGCGCTCAGGCCTGACGTTCGAAGCGCGCCACCAGTTCGACATGCGATGACCAGCGGAACTGCGCCACTGGCCACAGCGTGGTGAGGCGATAGCCGCCTTCCACCAAGATCTTCGCATCGCGGCCGAAACTGTTGGGATTGCACGATACCGCGACGATCACCGGCACCGGCGATGCGGCCAGCGCCTTGGCCTGCGCTTCGGCCCCGGCGCGTGGCGGATCGAAAACGACCGCATTCAGCCCGGCCAGTTCCTTGTCCACCAGCGGCCGGCGGAACAGGTCACGGTGCTGCACCTCCACCCGGCGGCCAGCACTGCGGGCGATCGCGCCCAGCGCCATCACGGCCGGCCCGGCCGCATCGACGGCCAGCACAACCGCCTTTCGCGAAAGCGGCAGTGCGAATGTGCCGAGCCCGCAGAACAGATCGGCCACCCGTGCTGCCCCGCCGACGGCCTCCCGCACCGCCGCCACCAGCGCCGCCTCGCCTTCTCGCGTGGCCTGCAGAAATGGCGCCACCGGCAGCGGCACGGCCACGCCACCCATGTTGAGCACCGGTTGCCGCCGCTCCACCAGTGTGTCGATGCCGCCGGGTCCTTCCACGCTCAACCGCGCCAGATCATGTTTGTCGGCAAAATTCGTCAGCGCCTCGATCGCCGCCAGCCCTTCGGCCGACACATTGGCGAGCAGCACATCCACCCCGGCATCCGACAGCGTGAGCGCGATTCCCGCCCCCTGCCCGTCCCTCAACCGCGCCCGCAGCAGAACCCGGAGCGGGCCCAGCAGCGCCATCAATTCCGGCGCCAGCACCGGGCAATCGGCGATGTCCACCAGCGCATGTGTGCCTTCGCTGTGAAAGCCCAGTACCAGTTTCCCACTGCGCTTCAGCGCCTTCAGGCTCGCGCGGCGCCGGCTGCGCGGCGGCGACAGCGCAATGGGCCGCACATCGGCCGGCAGCGCCACCACCCGGCTCAACCGGTCGATCACGAAATCCCGATAAGCCGCTTCATCCATGTGCTGCATCTGGCAGCCGCCACAATCTGGATAATGGGCGCAAGCCGGGGCCGTGTGGTGCGGGCCGGCAATGATGCGCGGCGGATTGCTGCTGAAATCCACGCTGTCGCCCACTGCCGCCAGCGGCACGAAGCGGCCATCATCGCTGACCCCATCCCCCCGCGCCGCCAGCCGCACGATGGGGCGAATATCGCTCATAATGCGGCCAGCACGGCCGGCAGGCTGGCCACCAGATCATCGGATATGCCGCCTGGCCCCAGCCGCAAACCGGCCTCGCCGTGCAGCCAGGCCGCCGCCTGCGCTGCTTCGAACAGCGGCAGGCCTTGCGCGATCAGCGCCGCGATCATCCCGGCCAGCACGTCACCCGAACCGGCCGTGGCCAGAAACGGGCTGGCATGGGCGTTGATCGCCGTACGGCCATCGGGCGCCGCGATGATGGTGGCGGCGCCCTTCAACAGCACCACCGCATCACTGGTGCGCGCCGCCGCCTGCACTGCACCCAACCGATCATCCCCAACCGGGCCGAACAATTGCGTGAATTCGCCCTCGTGCGGCGTCAGCACGGCCGGCGCGCCAATCGGCCCGCGCGGCAGCAGGCGCAGCGCGCCGGCGTCGATCACCAGCGATTTTCCGGCCCAGCTCAGCCGCTTCAGCCAGCCACGCGCCCGTGCATCGGCTTCCATGCCCGGGCCGATCACCACCGCGCCCAGCCGCTTGTCGGTCAGCAGCGCGGCGGCCTCGTCATCATTGCGCCGCATCAGCGCCAGCACAGGCATTGGGCCGCCCTCTCCGGCCAGCGTCACCAGCCCCGCGCCCGTGCGCAGCGCCGCCAGGCCGGCCAGACCCGACGCGCCACCATGGCCGGGCGTGCCTTCCACCACCATCACCCAGCCGCGCGCATATTTGTGCGCCTCGCGCCCCGGCCCCAGCAACTGCGGCCGCGCCGTGAAAGCCAGCGGGCTATCGATGGCAATGCCGATATCCACCACCGCCAGCCGGCCGGTGACGAAGGCGCCTTCGCCCAACACGTGCCCGGGCTTGGCGGCACCAAAACTCAGCGTCAGCTCCGCCGGCAGCACCCGGCCCAGCGCCTTGCCGGTATCCGCGTCCAACCCCGAGACGATGTCGATGGCCACCACGCGCCCGACACCCTGCAAACGATCCAGCGCCGCCTGAACGCTGTCCGGCAGCGGTCGGGTAAGGCCAGTGCCGAACAGTGCATCCACGATCAACGGGGCGGCCGGCGCCTCGCTCAGCGGCACCACGGGGCCTGTCCAGCGCCTGGCCATGGTCGCCGCTGGTTCGGACGTGGGCGGCGCATCGGCAGCCACCGTGACCGCCACGCCGGCTTCGTCCAGCCGGCAGGCAATGCCATAGCCATCGCCGCCATTATTGCCCGGCCCGCACAGCACGGTGGCGTGCCGCGCCGGCGCGAACGCCATGATCGCCCGCGCCGCGCCTGCCGCCGCCCGTTCCATCAGGGTGAGCGCCGATGTGCCCGCCGCGATGGCCGCCGCTTCAGCGGCCCGCATGGCAGCGGCGGGAACGATGGTGGGGCCAGAATCGGGTTTCAACATGCGCGCCTTGTCACAAAGCACGCGCGTCGGCACAAGGCCGGTGATGACCGTACCTCTCCACATCCGCCCCGTCCGCGCCGAAGATGCCGCCGAACTGGCCGAATTGCTGAACGCCATCATCGCGCGCGGCGGCACCACCGCATTCGAAACGCTGTTCACACCGGAGTCGTTGCGCGAGGCCTATCTGATCGGCCCCACGGTGCATTGCTGCTTCGTGGCAGAGGCTGATGGTCACCTGCTCGGCTTCCAAACGCTGGGCACGCAACACTTCCTGCCAGCGCACATAGGGGACATCGCCACCTTCACCCGTGTCGGCGGCACGCAATCGGGCGTCGGCTCCGCGCTGTTCGTTGCCACCACGGCACGCGCCCGCGAAATCGGCCTCACCGCCATCAACGCCACCATCCGTGGTGACAACAACGGCGGCCTCACCTTCTACAGCCGCATGGGTTTCATTGATCACGAAATCGTGCCGGCCGTGCCGCTGAAAGACGGCACGCCGGTGGACCGCATCCGGAAACGCTTCGCGCTCTAGATATCCGCAAACATGTGCGTTTCGGCCTTGGCGCCCGGATGCGTCACCGCCCCCAGCCGCGCCGGGCCCACCGTCTGCGCAAACTTCCAGATCGCGCCTGATTGGTAATTGGTGGCCCGCGGCACCCAGTTGGCGCGGCGCGCGTCCAGCACAGCGGCCTCCACCTCCAGCTCGATGGTGCCGGCCTCGGCATCAATGGCAATCATGTCGCCGTCCTCGATAAACGCGATCGGCCCGCCTTCGGCTGCTTCCGGCCCCACGTGCCCGATGCAGAACCCGCGCGTCGCGCCCGAAAAACGCCCATCGGTGATCAACGCCACCTGCTCCCCCATGCCCTGGCCATACAGCGCCGCGGTGGTGGACAGCATCTCGCGCATGCCCGGCCCACCCTTGGGGCCTTCATAGCGGATCACGATCACGCAGCCGGGCGCGATCCCGCGCTGCTCGACGACGGCAAAGCAGGCTTCCTCGCTGTCAAACACCCGCGCCGGGCCGCGGAACTGCAGCGTCTTCATCCCCGCCACCTTCACGATGGCGCCATCGGGGGCGAGGCTGCCCTTCAGGCCCACAACACCGCCGGTGGGCGACAAGGCATTGGGCACCGAATAAATCACCTTCTGATCCGGGTTCCACGTCACCTCGTCGATATTCTCGGCCAGCGTCTTGCCCGTCACCGTCAGGCAATCGCCATGCAGGAATCCGGCATCAAACAGCGCCTTCAACGCCATGTACACGCCACCCGCGTCATACATGTCCTTGGCCACATAACGTCCGCCCGGCTTCAGATCGGCAATATAAGGCGTCGTCTTGAAAATCTCCGCCATATCGAACAGGTCGAATTCCACGCCGCATTCATTGGCCATCGCCGGCAAATGCAGCGCCGCGTTGGTCGATCCGCCCGTCGCCGCCACAATCCGCGCCGCGTTTTCAAACGCCTTGCGCGTTGCCAGATCGCGCGGCCGGATATTCTTCTCGATCAGAGTCATGATCTGCCGGCCCGCACCGATCGCGATGTCCGCCCGGCTGGTATAGGGCGCCGGCGTCATGTTGCTGTTCGGCAGGCTCAGCCCGATGGCCTCTCCCACACACGCCATGGTGTTGGCGGTGAACTGCCCGCCGCACGCACCATGGCCGGGGCATGCCACCTTCTCCAGCGCCGTCAGCCGCGCCAACGGGCAGTTGCCGGCCGCAAAGCCGCCCACCGCCTCGAACACGTCCACCACGGTCACGTCGTTGTTCTCAAAGCGACCGGGCAGGATCGATCCGCCATACACAAAGATGCTCGGCACGTTCAGCCGCAGCATCGCCATCATCATGCCTGGCAGGCTCTTGTCGCACCCGGCAAAGCCGATCAGCGCATCATAACAATGGCCGCGCATCGAAAGTTCCACGCTGTCCGCAATGCAATCGCGCGAAACAAGGCTGGCCTTCATACCCTGGTGCCCCATGGCAATCCCGTCGGTCACCGTGATGGTATTGAACCGCCGCGGCATCCCGCCCGCCTCGTTCACCCCAATCCGCGCCGCATCCGCCTGCGCATCCAGTGTGGTGTTGCACGGTGCCGAGTCATTCCCCGCAGAGGCAATCCCCACGAACGGCCGCCCGATTTCCTCCTCGGTCAGCCCCATGGCGTAATAATAACTGCGATGCGGCGCCCGCTCCGGCCCCACCGAAACATGACGGCTGGGCAGCTTGGACTTGTCGAATCTTGTCATTTTAGGGCCTCTTTGGCTAACAATCTTGCCTTGGCGCAGAGGGGCGATGGGGTCAAGGGTGGAGTATCAAAGCGTGCCTCCGGTAGGCTGGGACCCGTCCCTGCCTACCGGAGGCTCGTCTTTTCTTCCTACAGCCCCCGCCGCACCATCGCGATGCAGTCGGCCAATATGTGCGTCCAGCGCGCCACGCCTTCCTTGCTCTGCAACCCGTCATTGCGCACTTCGATGCCGAGATAGGGAATACGCACTGCTTCGGCGTGACGGTCCATTGTATAGTTGAGATCGCGGCCGGAATAGGGCTGGTTGTCGCCAACGTGCAGCCCCCGGCTGGCCAGGGCGACAAGGCCCAGCCGGGCGGCGCGATCGTCCTGGTTGTAGAGGATGCCGATCGGCCACGGGCGCTGTTCTTCTGCGCGGGTGGCGAGCTGCGGCGTGAAGCTGTGGACGGAGATGATCAGGGCCGGGCGGGTGGCGGCGATCTGGTGGGCGATGGCGGCATGATAGGGGGCGTGGATGGCGCTCACCCGCAGGTCGCGTTCTTCTTGCGCCAGGTTCCAGTTGCCGGGGATCAGGTGGCCGTCGCTGCTGGCCGGCACGGCGCCCAGTTCGGCGGGATCGCGGTTCAGATCGACCACCAGGCGCGAGACGGTGGCGATGATGGCGGGGGCCGAAAGCGCGCGGGCCAGCCGGCGGGTGAGCGCGTCGGTGCCGATATCCACTGCGATATGATCATTGAGCAGCGCGGGCGGGATGCCCAGATCAATGCCGGGCGGCACAGCGGCCGACGCGTGATCGGCGATCAGCAGCAGATCGGCGGTGCCGGGCAGGATTTCGGGCAGGCTCATTGCTGCCGGCATAGCCCCCTTGCCGCACAGAAAAAAGGCCCGGTGGCGAACCACCGGGCCTTAGGGGGCATCCTTGGGGGATGGAACCGAAGTTTACTGACCGATGGCCGGCAGGGCGGCCAGCTCGGTGCCGAGCAGCTTGGCGGCCTGGGCAAACTTCTTGCCGGCTTCGAACTTGGCGTCGGCGGCGCACAGGGCTTCACCGGTCGAAACCAGCTTCAGGGCCTTGGTGGCGTCTTCGCCGCCCTTGGCTTCGGCCAGGGTGCGGATCTGGGCCGGTGTCACCTTGCAGCTGACCGGAGCGGCAGCGGCGACGGGGGTGGCGGCCACGGCAGCGGCGGTGATGGCGAGAGCGATGATGCGGTTCAACATGGGTCTTCTCCTGTTGCGGCGCCAGGATATGGGTCCGCGTGACGTGACATGAATTCCGATTGATTTGAGCAACGCCGCCCCCGACCGAGGGGGGGAGTTGAGCGGAGGCTGAGCGCTGCTCAAATCAACTGAGGGCGTTCTAAGTCCGGCTCAGAAGACCGTCAACAGCTATTTTGAGCGTTGGTCAGAATGTCGCGGTGCGGCATAGCAATATCAATTAGTTGTATGAATGACGTAGCCATAATGTAGCGCTGCATCCAGGAAGTTGCATGGCCATTCGAGCGCGACTCAGGCCACTTTTGAGTCCAACTCCATTCAGCTGAGCGCGACTCGGGACTGCGGTTGCCGAATCAGATGATGTGCGTGGGGCAGAGCCACCAGTCGCTATCGGCAAGCGCCGCCGCCGCCCGATCGCGCGCCGCCAGATCGGGATAGAGCGCCAGGCAGGTGGCGCCGGAACCGCTCATCCGCACAAGGCTCGCTCCCCCTGCCCGCTCCAGCGCCGCCAGCACATCGGCGATCACCGGCTGCAGGGCAATGGCCGCCGCGGTCATGTCGTTGCGCAGCCGATCAAGCGGCAGGGCGGGATCGATGGGGCCAAGATCGCGCTGGTCCCAGCCGGCGAACACCGGCCCGGTCGCAACCGCCACGCGCGGATTGACCAGCAAAACGGGCGTGCCGGCCGGATCGTGGGGCCAGGCCGACAGCGCCTCCCCCTTGCCCGCACCAAAGCGCGTTTGGCTGTACACGCACACCGGCACATCGGCGCCCAAAGGCTCGGCCAATGTCGCCAGCCGGTCGAGCGGCCAGTTGAGGCCCCACAGCCGGTTCAGCAACCGCAGCGCGGCGGCCGCATCCGCCGAGCCGCCGCCAAGCCCGGCCGCGACCGGAATCCGCTTTTCCAGGGTGACGGCAGCGCCCGGCACCATTCCGGCAGCCGCCGCCAGCGCCCGGCCAGCGCGCAGCACCAGATTGTCAGAATCCGGACCCGCCGCGGCAGCCGTTGGACCCGAAAGCGTGAGCGTGAGCGTTTCCGCCGGCGCGGCGTGGAGCGTGTCGCCGAAATCGGTGAAGGCGAAGATGCTCTCCAGATCATGATAGAAATCAGGCCGCCGCCGCCGCAGGTGCAGCGCCAGATTGATCTTGGCCGGGGCATGTTCGGTCAGCATCGCGAGGCAGGCTGTGGCGCGGGCCGGCAAGCGGCGCAAGTGCTTCTATTTCTGGGCCAGCATCGCTGGCGCCGCATCCAGGCCATAGTCCAGCCGGGCCTGCAGCTTGCGCTTGTCCTCCGCCGGGGCTTCCAGCGCCAGTGCCTGGCGCCAGCGGAAGCGCGCTTCGATTCTGCGGCCCTGCTGCCACAGCGCATCGCCCAAGTGACTGATAATGGAAGGATCCTGTGGTTCAAGGCTGATGGCACGTTCCAGCGTGGCCACCGCCTTGTCCACCTCGCCCGTCTGCAATTGCACCCAACCCAGCGAATCGATGATGCCGCCATCACCGGGGCGCAACTGGGCAGCCTTTTCGATAAGGGCGCGTGCTTCGACTGGCGCTCCACCGCGTTCGAGCAGGCCATAGCCGAGATAATTCAGCACCCCCGGTTCATCAGGGAACAGCGCCAGCGCGGCACGGAAATCGGCCTGCGCGCCCGGCCAATCGCCGGCGCGATCCCGCATCATGCCGCGCAGATAGTGCAGGTTCCAAGCTGAAGCGCCCAACCCCTTGCCAAAACGATCAATTGCCATGCCATAAGCGCTGGCGGCTTCGGCAAAGCGACTGGCTCTGCTGTGCCAGCCGGCCAGCCCGCCCCAATCATCGGCCGATGCCTCCGGCGCCTCGGCGGCGCGTTGCAGCAACTGCCCGGCCGCGGTAGATTGGCCAGCGGCTTCAAGTACTTCGGCGCGGCGGGCGCGCACGGCCTCCTCCAGCCCCAGCCCGGCAGGCACCTTGTCCAGCGCCGCCAGCGCCGGCTGCGTCTGATCAGCCTTGCCCAACATGTCGCCCACGGTCAGCCAGGTGATCGGCAATTCAGGCGCCAGAAAACTGGCCAGCCGGGCGAAATTCAACGCCATCGGCTCGGAACGTTCCCGCGCCAGATCGATCGCAAGCCGCGCCGCCGTCCACGCCAGCGCCTGCCGGGGTTCGGCCACCAGGGGGCCCAGCCGCTGGCCGGCCTGCAGCCGTTCACGTGCCACTGCCGTCGGCCGGTCGCCCGGGTAGAGCACGGCCAATGCCTCGTCCTTGCGGCCGGCCATCACCAGAGCATCGGCCTGACCTTGCCGCAGGAACAACAGCGCCGGGCCACCGCCGGAGCGGGCCTGGCGATAGGCGGTGGCTGCTTCATCCCAGCGGCCCAGGCTTGCCAGCAGATGAGCGCGTTGTTCAGCGATATAGGCGCGCAGGAAGCCTTGGTGGCGCTGCGGATCGAGCAGATTGAGCGCTGCCCCGGCGTCGCCGCGGGCCTGCGCCACCCAGGCGTCGACCACCGGCCCAACGACGATCGGCCAGCCCTGCCCGCCCAGTTTCTGGCGCAAGGATGCAGCCAGCGCCCAATCCTTGCGGATCACGGCTTCAGCAATGCGCGTCATGATTACATCGGGATCGCTGGCGCCATCGGCGGCCAGGCTGCGCGCCAATTGGAACGCCCGGGCCTGATCGCCGTTGGCCAGCGCCAGTTCCCAGCTGCGGCGCTTGATGCTGGCCGCAGTCGGATCGGCGGCACGCGCCTCTTCCATCAGTCGGGCCGCCAAGCCGACCTCATTATCGAGCACGGCGTAGCGGCCGATCACATAGGCGTGCAGCGCAGAATCGCTGGGGGCTGCCGGTTTGGCGGCTTGGGCTGTCGTGGCAGAGAGCGCGAGCAGGGCAGCGATGGTGAGGCGGGTGCGCATGTGTGGCGAAGATGGCGGGGTGTGGGAGGAATGTCGAGAGGGGTGAGAGTCGCGGGGGGATGGGGCGCGGCCGGCGGCGGAGCCGCCGAGTCCGCTTGGAGGCGTGAAGGAAACAGGAAGAAAGACAGAGCGTGGCGGAGCCACGCCGTCGGACGAGTCAAAAAGGGCGGGGTTGAACCCGCCCTTTTCGCTCGCCGGCCGAGCTTGCCGGAGTCGGCGCGCGGCACGCGCGCTCGCCCGGCTGCGCTACATATTCGGATAGTTCGGGCCGCCACCGCCCTCCGGCACCACCCAATTGATATTCTGCGTCATGTCCTTGATATCGCACGTCTTGCAATGCACGCAGTTCTGCGCGTTGATCTGCAGGCGCGGCGCGTTCTCTTCCACGCCCACGATCTCGTAAACGCCGGCCGGGCAGTAACGCTGCGCCGGCTCGTCATAGAGCGCGAGATTGACCTCCACCGGTACAGACGCATCCTTCAGCGTCAGGTGGCAGGGCTGGTCTTCCTCGTGGTTGGTGTTCGACAAGAACACGCTGGACAGCCGGTCGAAGCTGATCACGCCATCCGGCTTGGGATAGACGATCTTCGGCGCCTCATCCTTGCGGCGCATATGGGTGTTGTCGGGGCTGAGCTTGAAGGTGAAGGGCAGCTCGTAGCCCAGATATTCCATCCACATCATCACGCCGCCCATGGCGGTGCCCACCACATTGCCGAACTTTTCCACCGCCGGCAGCACGTTGCGGACAATCTTCAGTTCTTCATGCACCCAGCTCTTCTTGTAGGCGGCGTCATAGTCCTTCAGTTCGTCCCCACCACGCTGGGCGGCGATGGCGGCCACGGCGCATTCGGCGGCCATCATGCCGGTCTTCATCGCGGTGTGACTGCCCTTGATGCGCGGCACGTTCAGGAAGCCGGCGGCGCAACCGATCAAGGCACCGCCCGGGAACGCCAGCTTCGGCACCGCCTGCCAGCCGCCATCGTTGATGGCGCGCGCGCCATAGGAAACGCGCCGACCACCTTCCAGGATCTCGCGGATCGCCGGGTGGGTTTTCCAGCGCTGGAACTCCTCGAACGGCGACAGGTGCGGGTTGTCATAGTTGAGCCACACCGAGAAGCCCAAGGCGACCTGGCCATTGGCCTGATGATAGAGGAAGCCGCCGCCATTGGCATCGGAGAGCGGCCAGCCCTGGCTGTGGATCACCTTGCCCGGGACATGCTTTTCAGCCGGAATGTCCCACAATTCCTTCAAGCCAATGCCGTAAATCTGCGGCTGGCTGTTCTTGCGCAGATCGAACCGGTTGATGATCTGCTTGGAAAGATGCCCGCGCGCACCTTCGGCGAAGAAGGTATATTTGGCGTGGATTTCGAGGCCGGGCGTCCAGCTGTCTTTCTTGGAGCCATCCTTGGCGATGCCCATGTCGCCGGTGGCGATGCCCTTCACGCTGCCATCATCGTTGAACAGTACTTCGGCCGCGGCAAAGCCGGGGAAAATTTCCACGCCCAGGGCTTCAGCCTGGGTGGCCAGCCAGCGCGTGAGATTGCCCAATGACACGGTATAGCAGCCCTTGTTCTGCATGAACGGCGGCAACAGCGCGTGCGGGAATTCATATTTCTTGGTTTCCGTGAGTACCCAGTGATGGTTCTCCGTCACCGGCACGGTCAGCGGCGAATCCATCGTGCGCCACTCGGGCAGCAGCTCGTCCAGCGCGCGGGGATCAACCACAGCACCCGACAGGATATGCGCGCCGATTTCGCTGCCCTTTTCCAGAATGCACACCGAAAGCTCGACACCCAGCCGCTGTGCTTCCTGCTTGGCCCGGATCGCCGCGGAAAGGCCAGCTGGCCCACCGCCCACGATCACCAGGTCATAGGGCATCGATTCCCGTTCGCTCACGTGCTTTCCCCATCCTCGCTGCGCCACATCAGGCTGGCGCAGCCTTGCCATCATTCACCAGATAGCGGCACAGCAAAGGCTTGACCAGACGGGGCACACTGATGCTTTTGGTCGCTTGTGACGCTTACCCCAGACGCCTTTGCCATCCCTGTTGCCGCCGATCCTGCCGCTGCGCTGGCCTTTCTGGTGAGCGCCGGGGCCGATGTGGCGATTGCAGAACAGCCGCGCCGCTGGCTGGATGCGCCGCCGCCAAAGGCAACGCCCAGGCCCGAACCGGCGCCCGCACCAGCCGCTGCACCGCGCATGGCGGCGCCCGCGCCGGCACCGGCCGCCGATCACCCGGCCCGCGCCTGTGCCGATGTGCCGGCGCTGCTTGCCCTGCTTGGCCGCTTTCCCGATGCCCGCACGCGGCCACCACTGTTGTTCCAAGGTGCGCTGGAAACACGCATCTGGGTGCTGATCGACCGGCCGGACACTGATCCCAGCCACCGTGAGACCATCGATCGCATGCTGGCCGCCATCGATCTTGATTGGAACCGGGCCGCGCTGGTCAGTCGCCTGCCCTGGCCAACGCCGGGCGATGGCGAGCCCACCGCCAGCGCGCTCGACCGTTTCTCGCCGGTGGTGGAGCGGCTGGCCGAACTGGCACCGCCCACGCACGTGCTGGCACTGGGCCAGGTCGCCGCCGATCTGGCTGGCACGCAGGCCCGGTTGGGCAGCAGCCGTGGGCGCTGGTTCGATTGGCGCGGCGCGCAACTGCTGCCGTCGATCCACCCGCGTGCCATGGGCGGGAATAAGGAATTGAAGCGCCAGGCGTTTGAACATCTGAAACTGTTTCGGGCCGCAATCGGATGAGACGCGCGACGGCTCTGATTGCCCTGGTTCTGGCTGGCCCGGCCGCCGCCATCACCGTGCCGCCGGCGCTGATGCCGCCAACACCGCCGCCGCTCACGACCCTGCCGCCCGCCGCGCAACCGATGCAGACAGTGACCGGCCTGCGCACCGGCATCACCCCGCGTCAACGCATGGTGCCGCCGCAGCTGACCGAGGAAGAACGCGCCGCCTTCCGCCAGATCTTCCTCGATCTCGATGCCGGCCATTACACGGTGGCCGAGCGCGCGCTGAGCGCCCTGCCCGCCGGCCTGCTCAGCGAAACCGCCCGCGCGGCCCTGATCGTCGCGCGCGGCACCGGCAAGCTCACACGGACTGACCTTGTCACCTGGCTCACCGCCAATCCCGATCTGCCGCTGTCGCCAAAGATTGCCCGGCTGGCCGATGCCCTGCCCGGCGGCGACAGTGCGCCGCTGCCGCTGCTGCCAGAAGCCCGGCCGTTCCGCACCGCCAGTGGCACTGGCTTTCGCACGGAATCCGCACCCGCCGATGGTGAGCTTTCGGCTCGGCTGAAGCCGCTGCTCGCCGCCGATCGCAATGACGAGGCCGAGCGGCTGTGGCTGATGCAAGCCCCGGCGCTGTCGCCCTTCGCCCGCGCCGATCTCGCGGCCCGCATCGCCTGGAATCATTATCGTATGGGGGATGATCTCGCCGCCTGGCGCATGGGCCTCGAAGCCGCCGCGGGCTTGGGCCAGGGCGCGTCAGATGGCGCGTGGAGCGCCGGGCTGGCGGCCTTCCGGTTGGGCCGCTGGCGCGATGCCGCCGAAGCCTTTGATCTGGTGAAAATGGGCCGCGACGATACCCGCGCCGCTGCTGCCTTCTGGGCCGGCCGCAGTTGGGGCTTGGCCGG
>JAIXQM010000145.1 GCA_027485735.1 Sphingomonadales bacterium
CTTGCCATTGGGCTTTGCCGGCACCTTCAGATCGAGCGGCGTGTCGCCGGCCACGGCCGAGAGCGTATAACGGGTGAGGCCATCGGCAGCGGCGGCCAGATCCTCCTCGCCATTCACCACCACGCGTACCAAGAGCCAGGCATCGTTGGACTGGGAGCGCACCATTTCGACCCCGGCCGGCAGATCGCCGCGCCAATTAGGGCCAACAATGGCATAGCGGCCGCCATTGGCACCCACCGTGCGTGTGCCGAGGACGGCGATCACATCGCTCGTGATGCTCATCAGCGCGGCCGAATGATAGCGCTTCAGCGCCGGGATCGAGAAGAACACCGGGCCCTGTGACAGGTCGAGCCAGGCCGAGCCATAAAGTGTGTCGTTGTTGGGCGTCGTCACCTCGCGGGTGGTGGCATCGGCCAGGGTCAGCCGCGGGACAATGGCGTTGATGCCGGTTCCCATGCCGGCGGCGGACATGCGAGCCACCTGCGCCTGCCTGGTACGCAGCATTTCATAGGGTGCAAAGCCGAAGCGGAAAGCGCGGCGCAGGGCCTGGATTTCCGGTGTGTCGGGCAGCGGAGCCGGGATCACATTTGCCGGCGCGGCGGGCTTGGCCGCAGGCTTTGCGGGCGCAGGTTTGGCAACCGGCTTGGCCGGTGCAGCCTTTTTTGCCGGCGCACGTGTCGGCGCGGCAGCCCCCGGCTGGGCCAGCAGGGCCAGTGCGACGGCGACGATTCCCCAATGGTGGCGCATTCGCCTCTCCCTGATCATTTCGTCCGTCAATGCCCAAGGGGGTGAGCGGCGTAAAGTGCGGTGTTGCGAATCTCTCGATCAGGAGTGGGAAGAATGAGCGAAGCCTTTATCGTTGCCGCCCAGCGCACCGCCGGTGGCCGCCGTGGCGGCCTGCTGCGCGATTGGCATCCGGCTGATCTTGCCGGCAAGGTGCTGGATGCGCTGGTCGACAAGACCGGGGTTGATCCGGCCCTGATCGAAGATGTGATCATGGGCTGCGTGGGCCAGGGTGGCCAGCAAAGCACCAACGTGGCGCGCAATGCCGTGCTGAGTTCAAAGCTGCCGGAATCGGTGCCGGGCACCAGCGTCGACCGCCAGTGCGGTTCCAGCCAGCAGGCCATCCATTTTGCTGCCGCCACTGTGATGAGCGGCCAGATGGACGTGGTGATTGCCGCCGGCGTCGAATCGATGACCCGCGTGCCGATGGGCATGACCGTGGCGCTGCCCGCCAAGGCCGGCATGGGCATGCCCTATGGCGATGCCATGGCCGCGCGCTACCCCGGCATCCAGTTCAGCCAGTTCACCGGCGCCGAAATGATCGCCGCCAAATATGGGCTGACCAAGGACATGCTCGACGAATTTGGCTATGAAAGTCAGGTGCGCGGCGCCCGTGCGGCCAAATCGGGCGCGTTCGATGCCGAAATCGTGCCGATCAACGTGACGACGCATGATGGCGCGCCGCACGTCCATACCCAGGATGAAGGCATCCGCTTTGATGCCAGCCTGGAAGGCGTGAAGGGCGTCAAACTGATCAACCCGGAAGGCGGCCGGCTGACGGCGGCGACCAGCAGCCAGATCTGCGACGGCGCATCGGGCGTGCTGATTGTCAACGAACGCGGGCTGAAGGCGCTGGGCGTCAAGCCGCTGGCCCGCATCCACACCATGACGGTGGTTGGCGAAGACCCGGTGATCATGCTGGAAGCGCCCATCGGCGCCACCAAGAAGGCGCTGCAGCGCGCCGGCATGAGCATCAGCGATATTGACCTCTATGAGGTGAACGAGGCCTTTGCTTCGATCCCGATGGCCTGGCTGCAGGTGCTGGAAGCCGATCACGCCCGACTGAACGTCAATGGCGGCGCGATTGCGCTGGGGCACCCGCTCGGCGCGTCGGGCACCAAGCTGATGACGACGCTGGTGCACGCCCTGCACGCCCGCGGCAAGCGCTGGGGCCTGCAGACCATGTGCGAAGGCGGCGGCTTGGCCAACGTCACCATTATCGAGGCGCTTTGACATGACCTATACCCAGATCGCCCTCGATATCGACGGGCCCATCGCCACCATCACCCTCGATCGCCCGGAGAAACTGAACGCCTTCACCGGCGTGATGATGACCGAAATCATCGCCGCGTTCGATGAGACCGATGCCAATGATCAGGTGAAGGCGGTGATCGTCACCGGCCGTGGTCGTGCCTTCTGCGCCGGGGCCGATCTCAGTGCCGGCGCTGCCACCTTCGATTATGAAAAACTGGGCGGCGCCCGCAGTGCGAACCCGATGCGCGACGATGGCAGCATCGATTGGGCCCACCCGGCCACCCGCGACGGCGGCGGGCAGGTGACGATGCGCATCTTCCGCAGCCTGAAACCGGTGATTGCTGCCGTGAACGGCCCGGCGGTGGGCATTGGGGCCACCATGCAGCTGGCGATGGACATGCGACTGGCCAGCGACACCGCGCGCTTTGGCTTCGTCTTTGCCCGGCGCGGCATCGTGCCGGAAGCCGGATCAAGCTGGTTCCTGTCAAAGCTGGTTGGCCTGCCGCAGGCGCTGGAATGGTGCATGACCGGCCGCGTGTTCGATGCGGCTGAAGCGCTGAAAGGCGGCCTCGTCCGTTCCACCCATGCGCCGGACGATCTGCTGCCCGCCGCTCGCGCGCTGGCGCTGGAGATCGCCGAGAACACCGCGCCGGTGTCGGTGGCACTCACCCGGCAGATGCTGTGGCGCATGGCAGGCGCGCCAAGCCCGTGGGATGCGCACCGGCTCGATTCAAAGATGGTCTACATGCGCGGCCGCTCGGGCGATGCCAAGGAAGGCGTGGTCAGCTTCCTTGAAAAGCGCCCGCCGGCCTATCCGGACACGGTGAGCCAGAACATGCCGGAAAACGTGTTTCCGTGGTGGCCAGAAGAAAAGTGGTGATGGAAGGCTGGTAAGCGCGCTTAAGCCTGTTCGAGCAGGTCCGTCACGTCCAGCCCAAGCTGGGCGATGCGGGCCTGCACGCGCGGCCATTCTTCGGTCAGGAACTGGTGGCGTTCCTGGGTGAGCAGATTGTTCAGCGCACCATCGGCGGCAAACAAGCCGACTCCCTTGCGTGCCCGCACCAGGCCGGTGGCTTGCAGATCCTGATAGGCCTTGGCGACAGTGAGCGGGTTCACGCCGGCTTCGGCCGCCAGAGCGCGCACCGACGGCAACATGGCGCCATCACCCAGCGTAAGGATGCGATCAATGATCAAATCGCGGATCTGGCGGTAGATGGGACGATCGGTGGCAAACATGCACTGTTGTATGCCGCCAGCACAGCCAAAGGTCAAGGCTGTGTTAAAGGCCTATAGCAGCCACAGCGATTGCAGTTCCCGCACCATGCCGGCTGGCAGGGCTTCCACGCCGTCGCCGGGGCCGCCATCGAAATCGGTTGGCGCATCGGCTGCCTCCAGATAGCGCCAGCCCTGGTGGGCACGGCACGGGCGCGGCTGCACCGGCACCGGGCCTGGCTGCAGTTCGATGGCGCATTTTGGCCCCCAATCGGTGCTGGCCATTGCGATGGACAGGATGGTTTGCCGCGCCACCAGCCGGTGCCCGATGATCCAGAAGATTGACCCGCCGATCAGTTCTTCGGCGCGTTTCGGCATGAAGCGGGTGTGGGCACCGGCACGGCCCGCGCCCCACCAATGCGCCTGCCGCGCCGCCAACGTGTCGATGTCGGGGCAGCCGGCGGCCACCTTGGTAAGGTGCAACATCAACCGAGGTACTGCACGCCCACCAGCGTGGCGAGGCCGAGGAAGGCAAAGAAGCCCATCGAATCCGTGATCATCGTCACGAATACCGAAGACGCCACCGCCGGATCGGCCTCCAGCCGGTCGAGGGTGAGCGGCACCATCACGCCAGCAAGCCCGGCAACAACGATGTTGAACAACATGGCCGCGGCGATCACCAGGCCAAGGTTGGTGTTGCCCAGCACCAACACAACGCCAAGACCCATCAGCACGGCCAGCGTCAGGCCATTGAGGCAGGCCACGCGGATTTCCCGCCAGATGGTGCGGCGCGTGTTGCTGTCGGTCAGTTGATTGGTGGCAAGCGCGCGCACCGTCACCGCCATTGTCTGGTTGCCGGCATTGCCGCCCACGCTGGCAACGATGGGTGACAGCGCCGCCAGCGCCACCAGCGCTTCGATGCTGGCCGAAAAGGCGCCAATCACGCTGGCCGACACCAGCCCGGTGATCAGATTGGCGACCAGCCAGCGTGAACGGGTGCGATAGGTGCTGAACACCGGCTCGTTGATGTCCCCATCGCCGGCGCCCGACAGTTTCAGCACGTCCTCGCCAGCTTCGGCCTGGATAATGTGCACCACGTCGTCGACGGTGATGACGCCCACCAGTTTGCCCGCATCGTCCACGACAGCGGCAGAAATCAGCGCATATTTCTGGAAGATCAGCGCCACTTCTTCCTGGTCCATGGTAACCGGGATCAGCGTCTGCTCGCGCTTCATGACATCGCCGACCATCAGATCCGGCGGGGCGGTGAGCAGCCAGGACAGCCGCATGGTGCCGATGGGGCGGCCGACGATATCGACGACGAAGATTTCCCAGAAATCGGTGGCCGGATCGATGCTGGCGCGGATGCGATCGATCACCCCGCCCACGCTCATCGTTTCGGTCACAGCCACCAGGTCGCGCTGCATCAGGCGACCGGCGGATTCCTCCGGGTAATTCAGGGCGGCTTCGATGTCGGCACGGTCTTCCGGGGCCAGCGCGCGCAGAACCTCGCGCTGTTCGTCGGCTTCCAGATCCTCGATAACGGCCACGGCGTCGTCGGTATCAAGCTGGGTGACGACCTCGGCCACTTCGCCGGGCGACAGCGCGTCCAGCACGTCCTCGCGCACATAATCATCTAGTTCGGCGATGACTTCGGCATTGAGCAGATCGCCCAGAGCATCGGCCAGCGGCACGCGGGCATCAGCGGGAATGGCGGCAAACAGATCGGCGACGTCGGCCGGGTGCAGCGGGCTGACCAGCGCGCGCACCCCATCGTCGTCGCCGCTGTCCAGTGCAGCAGCAACGTCGCTGACAAAGGCCCGGCTCAGCCGGCCCTCTTCCAGCGCATCCGGTGCCTCGTCGGCGCGCGGATCAAGACGCAGATCGTCGTTCACGGCGACGGGTTATACGCGCCTTTGCCGGCAGCGCCACCCCGGCACGCTGGCCTTGCAAATGCGCCGCACTCTGGTTCAGTTCCGGCGCCGGCGCCGGCGCGCCCGCCAGGCCCGCACCGCGCGGCCCATGTGGGCCCGGCGCAGGCCGCGCCCGGCGGCCAGGCGCCTGGCATCGATCTGGCTGTCGAAATTCTGCAATTGCCAGTGGTAGTAATTCACATATTCAAGCCAGCCAAGCAGAGTGAGCCCGGCGGCCGCGAGGGTGCGTGGCGGCCAGCCGCCGGTGATGGCCGTATGGACGGCGGCAATGGTTGCAGCGCCGAGCAGCAACAACGCGGGAATCTCGGTCCTTGCGCAAAAGGCGATCAGCTTTGCGGCCTGCGCCGGTTTGCCGTCCAGCCCGGCCAGCACCAACAGCCAGGCCGCCGTGCCGACGACCAGCAGAAACGAACAGGCCGCCGCCCCCAGCCACATGGCCGCATCCGGCGCATCCCCGGCCGACCACACCATCGCCCAGACAATCAGCGGCACCAGCAGCACATTGCCGGCTTCCATTTTCCAGTAACTGGACAAATGCTTGCGCAGCGCGGCGCGATCTCTGCCGGCAAAGGGGGAGGGGCTCATGGGGCCTGTTTAAGCTGGAAAATGGGCCATGCCCAATCGGCCATTTGGCGCAACTGGCACCCCGCGCCCGTCTGGTGTATCCGCCGGAACCAAGGGAGGCGCATCGATGCAGGTCTGGTTGCCGATCATCATCTATGGAACGACGGTGGCGCTGGGGCTGGTGCTGGGCTGGTATTTTCTCAGCAGCAAGCGCCCGCCCAAGGCAGTGCAGGCCATCCATCTGCTGACCGGCTTTGGCGGGCTGGAAGTGGTGATGCTGGTCACGCGGATCAGCCGCGGCAACGAAGCGCTGTCCGACAATGCCGCTATCGCACTGGTGCTGCTGGGCCTTGCCGTGGTCACCGGCCTGTTTGCCGGCATCATGGCCAAGCCGCGACCCGACGTGCTGGGCCCGGCGCTGGCAGCACATGCCTTTGTGGGCGGCAGCGCTTTCCTGGTGCTGGCGAACTGGACGATGTACGCGGCCGGTTAGGCGATTGCGACGATTTCAACATCCTGGCCGGCCAGCGTCACGACATCGCCAACAGTCTTGCCCATAACGGCGCGGGCCTGTGGCGAGACATAGCTGACGCTGCCTTGGTGCGGATCGGCTTCATCATCGCCAACGATGGCATAAGTCTGGATGCGGCCATCGGCGCGTTCGAAGCTGACACTGTGGCCAAAGCTGATGCTGTCAGCGCTGGTGCGCGGCTCGACAAGCTGCGCCGAGGCGCGCCGGGCTGACCAATAGCGCAGATCACGGGTGGCGCGCGCCATGGCGGTGCGGTCGCTGCTGATCTGGTCTCCGGCTTGCGCGGCGGCATAGGCGGCCCGCGCGGCAGACAATTCAGTTTCGATCCGGGCGAGTCCGCGCGCGGTGACCAGATTGGGGTGCGCCGGGATCGGCCGGTCAGGCAGATCGGCGGCGACCGCCTCGGCGTCAGATTCCTTGGTAAAGGCAACACTCATTGCAGGGCAACTCTCAGTGAGACGGGAGCATGCCACCGCCAGTGCCGAAGGCGCAAGGTTCGGCCGCGCGCTGCCCGATCAGGTTAAGGGCGGGAACCGGCGCCCAGGAAACGGAACAGTTGCTGGAACAGCGGTCGGGCCGGCTGTACCGGGGCGGGCCGAACCACGGTTTGCATGCTGTTCAGCGTCACAAGCTGGCCATCGGCCAGAGTGGCCACCAGGCATTCCGCACCGGCGGCATCGCGCATCACCACGAACCGCGCGTCGCCTTCGGGCGTGGCCATCAGGAACACGTGCTGATTGCGGCGGATATAGGCCATGATGTTGACGGCAACATCAGACCAGCCGCTGCCACCCAGCCGTTCAGCCACATAGCCATCA
>JAIXQM010000250.1 GCA_027485735.1 Sphingomonadales bacterium
GTGCTGGTGATCTGCCTGGGCAAATCCACCTATGCCCGCTGCGGCATCATCGTGAACGTGACGCCGCTGGAACCGGGCTGGGAAGGCCATGTCACGCTGGAATTCTCCAACACCACGCCGCTGCCGGCGCGCATCTATGCCAACGAAGGCGCGTGCCAATTCCTGTTCCTCAAGGGCAATGAACCCTGCGAAGTGAGCTATGCTGACAGAGCTGGCAAATACATGGGCCAGCGCGGGGTGACGCTGCCCAAGCTTTAGGGCCGAAATTGTGGCGCCGCCGGGGGTGGCGCGCACCGTCAATGCCGGCTAACGCCGCCGGGTGAGCCCGACCTCTCCTTCCGAAGCCCGCCTTGGCTTTTTCGCCGGCATGGGCGCCTATCTGATCTGGGGCGTGCTGCCCTTTTACCTGCGGCTGTTGCAAGGTGTGCCGGCGGCCGATGTGCTGGCGCACCGTATCTTGTGGACCGTGCTGGTGGTGGTGGTGCTGATTTCTGGCCTGAAGGGCTGGGAACGGGTGCGCGCCGCCCTGCGTCAGCCGCGCCTGCTGTTGATGCTGCTGGCATCGGCCGTGTGCATCACCATCAATTGGGGTGTCTACACCTGGGCGATCCTGGCCGGCCACGCCATCGATACGTCGCTGGGTTACTTCATCAACCCGCTGGTTTCGGTGCTGTTCGGTGTCGCGCTGCTGGGTGAGCGGCTGGGTCGGCTGCAATGGGTTGCGGTCGGGCTGGCGGCGCTGGGCGTGGCGGTGCTCACCATCGAACGGGGTTCGCTGCCGCTGGTTTCCCTCGCGCTGGCGCTGTCGTTCGGCGTCTATGGCCTGATCCGCAAGCAGGCGGCGGTGGATACCGCGACTGGCCTATTTGTCGAAACGCTGCTGTTGGCGCCGATGGCGGCGCTGTGGGTGGCCCAGACGCCCCAAGGCTTTGCCGGTTGGCCGCCGGTCACGACGGCCACGCTGGCACTGGGCGGGCTGGCCACGGCGATCCCGTTACTTCTGTTCGGCCTGGCGGCGCGGCGGCTGCCGCTCTCCACCCTTGGCCTGATGCAATATGTGGCGCCCACCATGGTGCTGCTGGAGGCGGTGCTGCTGTTCGGCGAGGTGCTGGATCCCGCGCGGCTGGCGGCGTTCTGCTGCATCTGGGCGGGGTTGGCGGTCTATACGTTTTCCCTGCGCCGGCCAGTGGCGCGCGCCACGCCAACGCGCTAAGGCGGATTCATGGACAAGATCGTCATCCGCGGGGGCCGCCGCTTGAAGGGCCGCATCCAGATTTCCGGCGCCAAGAACGCCGCGCTCACGCTGATGCCGTGCGCGCTGCTCACTGATGAGCCGTTGACGCTGCGGAACCTGCCGCGGCTGGCCGATATCGATACGTTCGGCCACCTGCTCAACAATCACGGCCTGTCGACCACCATTGAAGGCACCAGCCCGGATGAATTCGGCCGCGTGATGACGGTGCGCGCCAACCGCATCACCTCGACGCTCGCCCCCTATGACATCGTGCGCAAGATGCGCGCCTCCATCCTCGTCCTCGGTCCGCTGCTGGCCCGCGCCGGTGAAGCCACGGTTTCGCTGCCCGGCGGCTGCGCCATCGGCAACCGCCCGATCGATCTGCACCTGAAGGCGCTGGAGCATCTGGGCGCCAACATCGAACTGGCGGCCGGCTATGTGAAG
This sequence comes from Sphingomonadales bacterium, assembly GCA_027485735.1. GTDB lineage: Bacteria > Pseudomonadota > Alphaproteobacteria > Sphingomonadales > Sphingomonadaceae > Sandarakinorhabdus. The sequence continues at coordinate 1,679 of JAIXQM010000250.1, forward strand.
GCGACGGCCCCGATGGGCGGCCTGCCGGGCGGACGTTACGTGTTTCCCATCGTTTCTGTGGGCGCGACCGAAAATGCGGTGATGACCGCAGTGCTGTGCAAGGGCACGTCCGTTCTGGAAAACGTCGCGCGTGAGCCGGAGATTGTCGATCTGTGCAACTGCCTGGTTGCCATGGGTGCCAAGATCCAGGGCATCGGCACTGAGAAGCTGACCATCACCGGCGTGAAGGAACTGCACGGCGCCACTTATGCGGTGATGCCGGATCGTATCGAGGCGGGTTCCTATGCCTGCGCCGCGGCCATTGCCGGGGGCGAGGTCGAACTGGTCGGAGCGTCCGCCGAGGATCTGGGTGTGACGCTGGACATGCTGCACGAAGCTGGCGTTGAAACCGAAGAAACCACCGATGGCATCATCGTGCGCCGCCACGGCGCGATGAAGGGCATCAATGTTTCAACATCGCCCTATCCGGGCTTTGCCACCGACATGCAGGCGCAATTCATGGCGATGCTCACCGTAGCCGACGGCGCGTCGCTGTTGACCGAGACCATCTTTGAAAACCGCTTCATGCACGTGCCGGAACTGGCGCGCATGGGGGCTGATATCACCGTGCGCGGCCGCAGCGCCATCGTGCGCGGCGTGCCGAAACTGAACGGTGCCGAAGTGATGGCCACCGATTTGCGCGCTTCCATGAGCCTGGTGTTGGCCGGGCTGGCGGCAGAAGGCGAAACCACGGTCAGCCGCGTCTATCACCTCGATCGCGGTTACGAGCGGTTGGAAGAGAAGCTCCAAGCCGTGGGCGCCGATATCGAGCGGGTTGGGGATGGCTGAACGCCTCGCCCTGCTGGGCCAGGAGCCTGGCGATATCGAGACCTTCTCGGCGTTGCTGCAGGATGCAACGCTGCGGCTGGCCGATGTCGGCTTTGATCGCAAGGCGCGGCGGATGGCGCTGCTGATCAACCGCTACCGCCGTGAGGCCGATGCGCCGAGCCGCATCCGCAGCGCCCTGCGGGTGGAGACGGTTGACGCCGTGCAGCGCGCCGGCTGGCCCAATGATCCGGAAGCGGTGACTGTGATCCTCTCGCTGGCAAAGGATGGCGACTGGCTGGTCATCACTTGCGCCGCCGGCATTGCTATCCGTGCACGCATCGAAGTGATTGACTTGGTGCTGGAAGACATGGGCGACGCCTGGGGCACAACGCGGGTGCCGCAGCACGACTAGGCAGTACGCCGCCCTACCATCACCAGCACGATCGTCGCCACTGCCGCCTTTACCCCTGCGCCCGGCAGCAGCACGGCCAGTGCGGTCACGTCGCCGCCGCGCAGGGTGATGACGGCGCCGCCCAGCGCCAGCAGCAGGGCATGGGCGGCAAGCATCAGCAATAGTGTTTGCCGCCAGCTCCAGCCCGGCTGCCAGCGCATCGCCAGCCGCGCCGCAAGTGGCAGCGCCACGATGAAGCCGGCGCTGAAACCGCCCATCGCCGGCAGGCCGCCCTTCATGCCCGCCAGCACCGGAAGGCCCAGTGCCGCCAACAGCAACCAGCCCAGTACGCCCAGCACGCCAGCCCCGCCCGCCAGTGCGCCGGCCAGACAGACGATCAGCGATTGCACGGTGATTGGCACCGGCCCCAGATCAAGCGACAGCGGCGCACAAAGACACAGGGCAGCGGTGGTGAACAGGCCGCCCCACAGCGGCGAAACAGCACGTGCCATCAACCGCCGGTTGAAACCGCGCCGGTCTTCTTCATGGCGCCAGCCACTTCGGGCGGCATATATTTCTCATCGTGCTTGGCCAGAATGGTCTCGGCGGTGAACTTGCCGGTGACCGGATCGATCTTTCCTTCAGCGATCACGCCCTGGCCCTCGCGGAACAGATCGGGGAGGATGCCGGTGTAAGTAACGGGCACGGTTTTCGCCATGTCGGTCACCACAAAGCGGATGGTTTCGCCATCGCGCTGGATCGAGCCCTTTTCGACCATGCCGCCCAGCCGGATCGCGTCAGTGGGGGCTGGCCCCTTGGCGAGATCGGACGGGGCGTAGAAATAGGTCGCCTTCTCACCCAGCGTGGAGAAGGCCAGCACGCCAGCGCCGCCGAGCGCCGTGAGCGCGCCGACGACCAGCCACAGGCGTTGATGTTTGGCTTTCATCGGCGCTTCACCTCATCGGCCTTTTTCTCAGCCGACCGCATGGAAACAAAGGCCCAGATCAGCAGTCCGAGCAGGCCGACCAGCGTGATCGCATAGGCCGGCCAGATGAAATTGGCCCACAGATCAGGGCGGGTGACAATGCCATCCATTACGCCAAAGCCTCCGCCATGCGCCGGCTGCGCGCGTCAACGCGCTGCTGCGCCAGCATCGCCCGCATCCGCATCAAGACGATGGCGGCGAACAGGAAGCTGAAGCCGGCGACCGAAAGCAGCAGCGGCGTCAGCAATGCCGGCGCGATCTTGGACGACGCGTTGACCACCGAAATGCTGCTGCCCTGGTGCAGCGTGTTCCACCATTCCACCGAATATTTGATGATCGGCAAGTTGATCACGCCAACCAGCGCCAGAATGGACGAGGCGCGGGCTTCGCCGCCCTTTTCCGCTTCGCTTGCCGACAGCGCCAGATAGCCGAGATACAGGAAGAGCAGAATCAGCATGGAGGTGAGCCGTGCGTCCCACACCCAGTATGTGCCCCAGGTCGGCTTGCCCCATAGCGATCCAGAGATCAGGCAGATGGCCGTGAACGCCGCGCCCGCCGGTGCAATGGCGCGGGCCGCGATGGTGGCGAGCGGGTGGCGCCAGATCAAAGCGGTGGCCGATGCGATGGCCAGGCTCATGTAACCGCCCGCACCCAGCCAGGCGGCGGGCACATGCACATACATGATGCGCACGCTTTCCCCCTGCTGGTAATCCGGCGGACTGGCGAACAGGCCGATCCACAGGCCGGCCGCAGTCAGCGCCATGCCAAGAAGTGCCACGATTGGCGTGGCGACACGGGCGATCTTCAGGAATCGCGTGGGATTTGCGTAACGGTGCACGCCGGCCTTCTAGCAGATGGCGGGCGCGGGGAAAGGGGGCGCGTCAGTAGTTGTTGACGCGCTCGCTCCAGCCATCACCTGCGTACATGCGGGTCACCTTGCCGTCCTTTTCCTCGAAATACACGATTTCGCCGATGGGGCCGCCGCCGGTGGGTGCCATCAGCCGGAAGCGGCCTTCGCCCAGTGGTTCCAGCTTTTCGCGCACTTCGGTGGAACGGGCGTTGCCCGAAATCACAACCAATTGCTGGTTGAGCAGCACGATTTGGGTGATGCCGTCACTATAATTGCCGCGATAGAGGCCGGCAAAGCGCGCCCAGGCCGGATCCCAGGACGTGGCCTTTGGCTTGGCGGCTTTTGCCACAGCCTCGCCCACGGTTGCCATCAGCTGGTTAGCGATGTCGCCGGGGTTGGAATCGGTGGTGTTTGTCAGCACGATCACACCCACCTTGTCGTCGATCTGGGCCATCGTCATCGTGGTATTGCCGGGATAGCCGCCGCCATGGCCGGCATAGGTCTTGCCCTTGAAGCGCTCGATATCAAAGCCCAGGCCCGAACCCGATTCCCAATCCTCGTCCACGCTGCGCACGCGCAGGGCTTCGCGCCACGAACCGGCCGAAAGCACGTTGTTGCCACCGGCCTTGGGCGCGCGGCGGAACCATGCGGAGATGAACTTGGCCAAATCGTTCACATTGCTGGTCACGCCCGTCGCGGCCGCCATGCCCTTGGCATCCACGAACGGATGCACCCGGCGGGTGCCATCGGGTGTGCGGTTGGCGTAGGGCGTGGCCAGGCCGGGATCGGGCCGATCGATGCTGCTGGCAGTCATGTCCAGCGGCTTGAGGATATTAGCGTTCACATAATCGGCCCATCGCTGGCCGCTCACTTGCTCCACCACCAGCCCGGCGATGCCAAAGGCGAGGTTGGAATATTTCCAGCGCGTCTGCGGCGGGAAGGCGGACTGGCGCCCGGCCATCAGCGCCTTCAACTCGGCCTCGCTGGGGAAGTCGAAGCTCGACCAATGATCGCCGGCCTCGCGCTGCAGGCCCGATGAGTGGGAGAGCAATTGCTCGATGGTGATCGGGCCATCGTCCGGACCGGCCGGTTTCATCGTGAACCAGGGCAGATGTTTGCTCACCGGATCGTCCAGCCGCAACTTTCCGGCTTCACGCA
>JAIXQM010000158.1 GCA_027485735.1 Sphingomonadales bacterium
AGGTTCGCGGCGCTGACCAGGCCGGCACGGGTGGCGGACGCATCGAGCGCCAGATGCTGCACCTGCGCCTTCAGCGCCAGCGCCAGCGGCCCCGCCGGCAACTGCAACGGGCTGCCGTTGAGCAGCAGATCGGCGCTGAGATTGTCGGAAATGCTGGTGGCACTGTCGGTGAGCGTGGAGCCGCTGAATGCACCATAAGGCGAAAGCGTGCCGGCTGTGATCTGGCTCTGCACGGCACTTACATCGATGCCGCGTTCGATGCGGCTGCGATTTTCGGCGTGGTTCCAATTGCTGGTGAGGTTCCAGCGCCACTTGCCGATAGTGCCATCGAGCACGGAACCCAACCGGCTGGTCCAGTTATCACCAAAACGTCCAAGCGGATCAGGGGCGTAGCGATTGACCAGCACCGGGCCGCTGAACGGCGAGAAGGCGCCACCGGCCGGCAGATTGAAACTGGCGGCAGGAAGCCCCTGCATGGACTCGGTCAGCGTGCGCTCGATACCGCCGGTCAGCGTGGCGCCCACCGTGCCAAGCGAGCCGGCGATGGTGCCATTCAGGCTGGTGGTGCGGCTGTCGGGCAACAGGCTGCGGAACGGACGGATATCGGTGCTATTGATCGGCGCTGCGGCGAACTGGGCCAGCGTCGGGCTGGCCACGCCGGCCGGCACGCCAAGCACGGTGCGGCCGGGGACAACCTCTGCTCCTGACAGCAGCGCCGAGACATTGCCATCGAGCGCAAACGGCCGGCTTTGAGGCGGCGTGGTGATGCGGCGCTCGGCTTCCGTCAGCATCGTGTTGATTTCAACTTCGGCTTCGATGCTGGTGCGGGTGCCATTGCGCAGACGCAGCAGGTTGACTTCCAACTCGCTGGAAAAACGCCCGCCATCGGTGGGGCCGCCGATGTCGAACTCGCCGGTCCACGCCTGGAAGCGTGGACGCAGCACGAAGTTGATCACCCGCTGATCGGCGCGGAAGCCGTATTTCAGCGCCACTTCCTCGGGCAGCACCTCCACGCGGGCAATGGCTTCGGGCGGGATGTTGCGGATTTCCTGAAAGCCAGACGTGCGCTTGCCGTTGAGCAGCACCGCCGGCGGGCCGCCACCCCTGCCCCGCCCCGATTGGGTCTGCGGCGCGATCTGGGCGAGGATTTCGGTGATCGAACCGGCGCCCAGCGCGCGCAATTCCTGCGTGCCCAGGGTCAATTCTGGCTTGATGTCACCTACCACCTGGCCGGGCAGGCGCTGGGTGGAAACGGTGATGGTGTCTTCGTCTTCCGGCATGGCCTGAGCCGTTCGCGGCGCGGCGGGCGCAGGCGCTTGCTGGGCAGAGACCAGCGCAGCCGGGGCAGCCGCCAGCAACAGGACAAAACGAAGGATCACGGGGGCATTCCTGAAATCGGGGGCAGATTGATTGGGGCTGCCCGTAACCACATATGCGGCCAAGGGAAATCCCGTGCGGCAATGACTACGAGCCGCCGCGGGGGTTTCCCCCGGTCAGATCGACAGGCTGTGATCCAGCGCCTTAACCACGACGATATCGGCCACTGGCATGGCCAGCGCGATATGCTCCAGCCAGTTGGGGCGGTTGATGCCATTCCAAACAGACAGTGCGAACTGGCGGGCCTCATCCTCGCTCATGTGGCGGAAGCGGGCGTAGAAGCTGCTGGGGTCGTTCGCCGCCGCTTCCCACAGGCCCATGAAGCGGGCGAGGAACCAGGCGATGATGTCGTCCTCGGCGGCATCGATGTAGATCAGCAGATCAAGCGGCGGGCGCTGGCCGCTGGCATCGGGGGCAAGGCCGAGGCCTTCGACCAGCACGACATCGGCACCTGAAATGGTGCGGGCCGCCGCCGGATCGACGTCATAACTGGTGTGACTGTAGGCCGGCACCGTCACTGCACCGTGCTTCAACCCGGCCAGCGCGGCGGCCATGGCGGCACGGTCATAGCTTTCGGGAAAGCCCTTGCGCATGGAAAGGCCTTCCGCTTCCAGCACGGCATTGGGTTTCAAAAAGCCATCGGTGGAGACGATCTCCACCTGCAGATCCATCGGCAGCGCCTCGGCAATCTGGCGGGCCAGGGTTGTCTTGCCCACCGCCACCGATCCCGTGATGCCCACCACCAGCGTCTCGCCGAGGCGATGCCGGGCAGCGATGCGCGCCGCCAGGTCGGCCGGCCAAACCGGCGTCACACCAGCCGGCTTTGCGCGATCGCCGCTTCGATGAACCCGGCGAACAGCGGATGCGGATCGAACGGCTTGGATTTCAGTTCCGGGTGGAACTGCACGCCGATGAACCACGGATGGTCGGGGCGCTCCACCACTTCGGGCAGCAGGCCGTCGGGCGACATGCCAGAGAAAATCAGCCCTTCCTTCTCCAGAGCCGGGCGGTAGGCACCGTTGACTTCATAGCGGTGGCGATGGCGTTCCGCGATACGGGCACTGCCATAGACGCCGGCCACCACGCTGTTGGCCCCCAGTTCAGCCGGATAGGCGCCCAGCCGCATGGTGCCGCCCAGATCGCCGCCGGCGTGGCGGGTCTGCAAGCCTTCCGCGCTCATCCATTCGGTGATCAGGCCCACGATCGGTTCCGCAGTGGGGCCGAATTCGGTGGTGGAAGCAGCCTGGATGCCGGCCTGATTCCGCGCCGCTTCGATACAGGCCATCTGCATGCCAAGGCAGATACCAAAGAAGGGCACGCGCCGTTCACGGGCAAAACGCACGCTGGCGATCTTGCCTTCGCTGCCACGTTCGCCAAAGCCGCCGGGCACCAAAATGCCGTGCATCGGCTCCAGCCGGGCGGCAACGTCGGCGCCTTCGAACTCCTCCGCATCCAGCCACTTGATGTTGACCTTCACCCGGTTGGCCAGCCCGCCGTGCACCAGCGCTTCGGTGAGCGATTTATACGCGTCCTTCATGCCGGTATATTTGCCGACGACACCGATGGTCACTTCGCCTTCAGGGTTGTGAATCCGTTCGGCAATATCCTGCCAGCGGGTAAGATCGGGGCGCGGCGCATCAGTTATGCAGAAGGCGTTCAGCACTTCGTCGTCCAGCCCTTCAGCATGATATTGCAGCGGCACTTCATAGATGCTTTCCGCATCCAGCGCCGAAATCACCGCTTCCTTGCGCACGTTGCAGAACAGGGCGATCTTGGCGCGGTCGCTTTCGGGCAACGGGTGCTCGGAGCGGCAGACCAGCACATCCGGCTGAATCCCGATGCCGCGCAGTTCGGCGACGCTGTGCTGGGTCGGCTTGGTTTTCAGCTCGCCCGCCGCCGCGATGAACGGCACCAGCGTGACGTGAATATAGCACACATTCGCCTTGCCCACGTCGGCAGCCATCTGGCGGATGGCTTCCAGGAAGGGCAGGCTTTCGATGTCGCCCACGGTGCCGCCGATTTCGCACAGCACGAAATCCAGGGCCTCGGTTTCGGCCTTGGCAAAGGCCTTGATGGCATCCGTCACATGCGGGATCACCTGCACGGTGGCACCCAGGAATTCGCCGCGGCGTTCGCGGGCGATGATATCGGAATAGACCCGGCCTGAAGTGATGTTGTCGGTCTTGCGCGACGGCACGCCGGTGAAGCGTTCATAATGGCCAAGATCGAGATCAGTCTCTGCCCCGTCGTCGGTCACATAGACTTCACCGTGCTGATAGGGGCTCATCGTGCCCGGATCGACGTTGAGATAGGGATCGAATTTGCGGATGCGGACCTTGTAGCCCCGCGCCTGCAAGAGGGCGGCCAGAGAGGCGCCCATGAGTCCTTTGCCAAGCGAGGAGACCACGCCGCCGGTGATGAAAATATACCGCGTCATGGGAGAAGAGCCTTAAGCCCATATTGCAGCAGCGCGCCAGCCCCCGCGTGGCCTGCAAGGCAATTTCGCTGTGGACGAAGCTACCAGCGCCAGTGAAACCGCACCGCGGCACCATCGTCATCAGGGCTGGCAGCGATATGGCCGGGGTGAGTGCGGTGGAACAGGCTGAACTGCAACTGCCCGGGCCCGATCGGCAGAGCGTAGAGTGCCTCGGCTGCGGTTTCGCGCACAGATGGCCCGGCGCGCAATGGATCGGCAGAGCCTAGCAGCCACAGGGGGCCAGCCAGCGCCAGCGGCCGGGTGATGGCAAGCGTGAGCGTGTCGCCGGGCGCTACAACATCATCGAGCGCCAGCGCGGCGCTGGCGGCGTTACCGGTGAAGCGGCCTGCAGCCGCGATGAGGCCGCCGCCCGCCAGATCGATCCGACTGCTGGCCCGGCGCCATTCGCCCGAAAGCCGCGCGCGCGGGCCGAGTGCCAACCGGGCGGACAGTCCAAGGCTGGTGGTGGTGCCGCCGGCCAAGCCAAAGCCGGTCGAAAGCCGCGTGCCCAGCAGGCTGCCGCGTTCCGCATCAACCCGCAGCAGCGCCGCCAGTTCCAGCCCTGGCATCACGGCGCGCGACAGGTGGAACAGCGCGGTGGATTGCAGGGCGGCGGACTGGCGATCCTGCGCCGGCAGCACGGATTGGCCGAAACCGGCCGCCAAGGTGAAGCCACCGCCCAAGGGCTGCGAAAGCGCCGCTGCGCCCAGCGGCCGGCTGCCCAGCGGCAGGGCGGGATCAGCGGTGATGAGAGCGGTGCTGCGTCCAGACGGATCAGCCAAGGCCACCAGCCCGGCCACCGCCTGTCCATGGCCGGCGACCAGCACGGAGCCGCCGGAGAGCAGGAGGCGGACATGGCCCACCGGACTGGCCTGCCGCTGCTGACCGGGGGCGAGCGCCGCCATGGTGGCACGATCGCCGGCCCACAGTCCTCGGCTGTCGCCGAGCAGCGCGAAGGCGGTGCTGGTACCGCCGCTGCTGGTGACGGCGCTTTCCACCGGTGTGGCCAGCAGTTGCGCGGCCAACCGGCCCGGCGGGGCTGTTACAAGGCCTTGGGCCAGATCAACCGTGAAGGGCCGTCCATAACCGTCCTCGATCACCACGCCGGCCAGCGCACTGGTGAGCGGCCCGCCATCGCCCAAGGCTGCGCCGAGTGAACCGCCAATGGTGATCGCCACGGGTTGCCCGCCGATGCTGCTGGCGCCCAGCGGCTGGAAGGCACGGGCGATGTTGAGCAGGCCGCGGCCATAAATCTGGTCGGTGCCGCTCGCACCAAGGTCATCGGCAGAGCGCAGCAGGATATCGACGATCTGCGCACCCGACAGCGCCGGGAAGGCCTGCGCCAGCAGCGCCGCCGCACCGGAGACGACCGGCGCCGCTACCGACGTGCCGCTGTAGAGGAAGGTGGCACCATCCTGGTTGAAGCTGCGCAACTCCACTCCCGGCGCCACCAGATAGTTTGGAGCCAACACTCCGGCGCGGTTGGAGAAGCTGGCAATTTCATTGCTGGCGTTGACCGCGCCGACCACGATGGTGGTGGCCTGGCTGACAGCGATGAGTTGATTGGCAAAACTCTGCGGCGTGGAAAGGCCTTCATTGCCAGCCGAGAGCACCAATATGCTGCCAGCACTGGCCAGTTGCCCGGCGGCGGCGCGCACAGCTGCCGTGGTGGAGCCACCGCCCAACGACATGTTGACGACGCGCGCGCGGGCATCGGCCGCCGCCTGCAGACCGGCGGCAATCGCCGGGCTGGCATAGGAACAGCCCTGATCATCGCAACTGCCCGGCGTATCGGCGCGCAAGGCCAATAATGTCGCCTGCGGGGCAACGCCGTGCATGTTCACGCCGTTGCGCGCCGCCAGCAGGATGCCGGTGACCGAGGTGCCATGACCACGTTCATCAGCCATCGCGCGGGCAGCGGCGACATCACGGCTGGCCGGCGAGATGCGTCCCGAAAACTCGGCCAGGGCCGGGTTCACACCGGAATCGATCACCGCAACCGTGATGCCGCTGCCCGAGAAGCAGCGATCATAGGCAGCCAGTGCTTGCACCTGCACTGCGCCATTGGAACGGCGATATTCCACCGTGTCGAAGGCGCTGGGGGTAGGTGTGGGCGCCGGAGCGGGCGCGGGCGCGGGTGTGGGCGCCGGTGGCGGCGCAGGCACGGTGCCGACCCCGCCACCACCAGCGCCGCCACAGCCGGCCAGCAGCAGCGCCAGCGCCAAGGAGGGGACAAGGCAGGATTGCGTCACCGCTTCAGGATGCGCCGATCCCGGTTTCAGCACAACTGCGGCAGGCCAGCTGAGCCGTTTGTTTTCAATCCGTTTCGATGCGGCTGTTGGCCCGCGTGTCGGGCAGCGACAGGGCGGCCACCAACGCGATGCCGGCCATGAAGGTGACATACCAGAAGAATCCGGATTCGATGCCAGCGCCCTTGAAGGCCAGCGCCACATATTCGGCCGATCCGCCGAAGATGGCGACGCCCAGCGCATAGGGCATGCCGACGCCCAGCGCGCGGATATGGGCCGGAAACATCTCGGCCTTCACAACGCCGGAAATCGCGGTGTAGCAGGACAAGATGGCCAGGCAGCCAATCATCAACGCCAGGCCCTCGACACCCGGCTTCGCCGTGCCCAGCGCGGTAAGCGCCGGCACCGTGGCCAGAGTCGACATGATGCCGAAACCAACCAGCAGCGTGCGCCGGCCGAGCAGATCGGAGGCCGCGCCGAACAGCGGCTGCATGGCGGCATAGGCCAGCAGCGCGATGGCAGACGCGGACGTGGCTTCCTGCTTGGTCCAGCCGGCTGAGAGCACCAGATATTTCTGCATGTAGGTGGTGAAGGTATAGAACCACAGGCTGCCGCCAGCGGTGAGCGCCAGCACGATCAACAGCTCGCGCGGGTGGGCGAGCAGGCGCTGCAGCAGCGTTCCGGGCGGGATCACCGCATTTTCAAAGGCTTCGGTTTCATGCAGCCCGGTGCGCAGCCAGAACACCAGCACCGCGCAGGCCGCGCCGACCACGAATGGAATGCGCCAGCCCCAATCCTTCAGCGCGGCTTCGTCCATCTGCGATTGCAGCAGCACCAGCAGCGCCAGCGCCAGCAACTGCCCGCCCACCAACGTCACATATTGGAAGCTGGCGAGGAAACCCCGCCACTTGGCGCGCGCCACCTCGCTCATGAAGGTGGCCGAGGCACCATATTCGCCGCCCACAGACAATCCCTGTACCAGCCGCGCCAGCAACAGGATCGCCGGGGCCAACAGCCCGACATCATCGTAAGTGGGGGCCACCGCGATCAGCAGCGAGCCCGAACACATCATCGCGACAGAAAGCGTGAGCGCCGATTTGCGGCCGCGCTTGTCGGCCCAGGCGCCAAGCAGCCACGAACCGATCGGCCGCATCAGGAAGCCGACAGCAAAGATGGCAGCGCTGTTCAGCGCCGCGACAAGATCATCACCAGGCGGGAAAAAACGCGGCCCGAAATAGAGCGCGAAGGCCGAATAGGCATACCAATCATACCATTCGACCAGATTGCCGGCGGCGCCGCCGAAAATTTGGCGCAACTGGCCGGGTTTGCTGTCGCCGGCCACGCGCGAAGCGGATTACTGCGCGACCGGAACGCCGGGCAGGCCCGGCAACTGCGTCGGCGCAGCGGGCGCCGGGGCGCCGGGGGCCGGCGCGATTGGCGCTGTCTTGGCCGCCACGGTGGGATCGATCACCCGGGCCTTGTTGGTACCGGCGGCCAGCACAGCCAGCAGGATCGACATGACGATGAACAATGCCGCCAGGATGGTGGTGGCGCGGGTGAGCAGATTGGCCGCGCCGCGCGCTGTCATCAGGCCGCCGCCACCGCCGCCGCCAATGCCCAGCGCCCCGCCTTCGGAACGCTGCAGCAGGATCACCGCCACCAGCGCGAGTGTGATCAGGCCGTGGATGACAAGCAGGAAGGTAATCACGGGCGGGCAGGCTTTCGTTGCGAACGGACAGTATGTGGGGTCGCGCCTTACATGGCTTCGCGCGGGTGCGCAATCAAGGCGCAGAGGACGCAATTCCCAGCAGGCTCTCCGCCGTCAGGCTCGCCCCGCCCACCAGCACACCGCCCACATCGGCCACGCGCAGCAGATCGCCAGCGTTGGCCGGGGTGACGGAGCCGCCATAAAGAATACGCACGCCGTGGCCGGCCGGGCCGAAGCGGGCTACGATCTGGCTGCGGATATGGGCATGGGCGGCCGCGACATCGCCCAGCGTGGGGGTGAGGCCGGTGCCGATGGCCCACACCGGCTCATAGGCAATGATCAGCCCTTCGGCATCGTCGGGCAGCGAGCCGGCAAGTTGGCTGCTGAGCACGGTTTCGGTCTGGCCAGCATCTCGTTGCCCCCGCGTTTCGCCGATGCACAGGATCACCTCCAGTTCCGCGGCGCGGCCAGCCATGGCTTTGGCGCGCACGTCGGCATCGGTCTCGCCATTGTCACGCCGCCGCTCGCTATGGCCAACGATGACGAAGCCCGCGCCCAGATCAGCCAGCATCGGGGCCGACACGCAGCCGGTATGGGCGCCTTTCGCGTTGCCGTGGCAATCCTGGCCGCCGATCTTCACCGCGCCGGCCGAAACGATCACCGCGCGATCAATGAGCGTGAAGGGCGGCGCGATCCAGATGCCCGAACCTCTCTTGGGCGCGCTGCTGCCAGCCATGGCGGCGATCTCGGCGATATCCTCGCCCAAGCCATTCATCTTCCAGTTGCCGACGATCAGGGCAGGCATTGTCGCTTCTCCACGTTCTGGCGGTGCTTGTGGCAAGCGGCTCGCGTCGTTACAAGCGGCGCGTTCAAGCCATCACGGATTTTCGATGCTCGCATTTTTTCGCCGTTCGCTCACCAGCTGGCCCGTGCTCGCCCTGTTCGGGTTGATCCTGGTGGCCTTTGCCATCACCGGCGTGAATGATCCGTTGGGCGGCAGCGCGCCGGCCGGTTCGGTGGCCAAGGTGGGCGAGCGCACCATCAGCGAGCCCGATCTGCTGCAGGCCATCGATCGCACCGTCCGTGATCTGCGTCAGCGGGATCCCAACCTCACCCAGGCCGAAGCCGCCCGCCAGGGCGTGGTGGAGCTGATGGCCACCCAGTTGATCGGCCAGACGGCGATGGAAGAAATGGGTGCCGGCGCCGGGCTGGGCGCGTCTGACACCGCGGTTGATGTGGTGATCACCGGCATCCCCGCCTTCCAGAGCGGCGGCAAGTTCGATCAGACGGCCTATGATCGCGCCCTGCAGCAACAGGGGTTGACCGACAAGAAGCTGCGCCAGTCCATCGCCCGCGATCTGGTGCGCGAGCAATTGATCAAGCCGATCACCGGCGCACTGGCCGTGCCCGATGGCGTGGCAGAGCTTTATGCCCGCCTGCTGGTTGATCGCCATGAAGGCGCAGTCGCCACCATCCCGGCGCCGCCGGCCGGCACGCCCACCGCCGCCGAAGCGCAGGCCTGGTACAAGGCCAACAGCGCCCGCTTCACCATCCCGGAACGGCGCGGTTTCCGTTATGCCTTCATCGATGCCGCGAAAATCGCCGCCGGTGTGACCGTGCCAGAAAAGGCCATCGCCGATGCCTTTGCCAAGGATCCGGCCAAATATGGCGCTGCCGCAACCCGCGTGCTGGAACAGGTGGTGGTGCCCGATGAAGCCAAGGCCAAGGCGATCGTGGCAGCAAGCGCCAGCGATGGGTTTGCTGCCGCCGCACAAAAGCTCGCCGGTTTCGGTGCCGGCGACATCGCCTTGGGCAACCAGTCCGAAGCCGGCTTTGCCCGCGCCACCAGTGCGGAAGTGGCCAAGGCCGCCTTTGCCTTGCCGGTGGGCAAAATCAGTGCGCCAATCAAGAGCCAGTTGGGCTGGCACGTGGTGCGCGTGGCCGCATTGGGCAGCGCGGGCAAGACGTTGGCGCAGGCCCGTCCCGCTGTTGAAGCCGAACTGAAACAGCGTGCTGTTGATGACGCGGTGGCCGATGTTGTCGCCCGCATCGAGGATGGCGTGGAAGCCGGCAAGAGCTTTGCCGATATCGCCAAGGAAGCCTCGCTCAGCATCCAGAGCCAGGCCCCGGTCACCGACAAGGGCCTGGCCCAAGGCCAGCCGCCGTTGAGCGGGGAAATCGCCACCGTTGCAGCGCGTGCGTTCAAGCGTGAGCCGGCCGATGGCCCGGTGGTGGAAGATCTGGGCGGCGGCCGCCTGGTGGTGATCGAAACCGCCACCGTGCTGCCGGCCGCGCCGCCGCCAATTGCCGAGGTGATGCCGCTCGCCATGGCCGGCGCCGCGCAGGACAAGGCGATGAAGGCCGCCAAGGGCAAAGCAGACGCCGTGATTGCCGCGACGAAGAAGGGCGTGAACTTCGCCAAAGCCCTTGCCGATGCCGGCCTCGCCCCGCCGCGCCCGCTGAACGGCCGCCGCATCGACATCATCAATCAACCCAACGTGCCCGAAGCCGCCCGCGCCTTCCTGAACGGCGGCGCCGGTAGCACGCAGCTGCTCGCCGGCCAGGGCGGCTGGATCATCGTGCATGTCGATCGCATCGTCCCCGGTGATCCCAAGACGCAGGCCGGCCTCATCGAAGCCAGCCGCCGCGAAGTGGGCAGCGCCCTGCCCGGCGAAATGGCCGAAGGCTTGGCCAAGGCCAGCATGGCCGCCGTTGGCGTGGACAAGAACGATGCTACCCTGAAGACCCTGCGCACCCGCCTGTCGGGCGACGGCTTGCAATAAAGCTGATGGCCAACCCCGCATCTGACCGGCGCATCGCCCCGGATCGCGCCAGCGCCTGCGCCGCGCTGGTCGCCGGCCGCCCGCAGTTGCTCTGGACCCGCATCGTTGCCGATACCGAAACACCGGTTTCGGCGATGCTGAAGCTGGGCCGCGAGGGATCGGGCGCGTTCCTGCTGGAATCGGTGGAAGGCGGCAGCGTGCGTGCGCGCTATTCACTGCTCGGGCTGGATCCTGATCTGGTGTGGCGCGCGCGCGGCAACAGCAGCGAAATCAACCGCAACTGGCGGCAGGATCAGACAGCGTTTGAACCTGTTGCGGGTGACACGCTCACCGCTCTGCGCGCGCTGGTCGCCGAAGCTCGCGCCGATGTGCCGGCGGAGCTTCCGGCGGCGTTGGCCTGCCTGGTCGGCTACATGGGCTATGAAACCGTGCGGCTGGTGGAACCCAGCGTTCCCGATGCAGGCCCGTCGGCACTGGGCCTTCCCGACATGGTGTTCGTGCGCCCCACGTTGTTGCTGGTGTTCGACCGGTTGAAGGACGAATTGTTCATCGTCGCGCCGATCTTTGCAGCTGCCGATCCGGGCGCCGCCTGGGATGCCGCCGCCGAGTGCATTGCAGAAACGGAGCGCCGACTGGCGCAGGCGCTGCCGCTGGCGCCGCGCCCACCCGAAACGCTGCCCGAAGCCAACCCGCGCCATCACACCGACAAGGACCGCTATGCCGCCATGGTCGAAAAGGCACGCGCCTATATCCTGGCCGGTGACATCTTCCAGGTCGTGCTGTCCCAGCGTTTCTCGGTGGATTTCCCGCTGCCGGCGTTCGATCTTTATCGTGCCTTGCGGCGCATCAACCCCTCACCCTTCCTCTATTTCCTTGATCTGCCCGGCTTTGCGCTGGTCGGCTCGTCTCCTGAGATCCTCGTTCGCGCACGTGGTGGAGACGTGACCATCCGGCCGATCGCCGGCACCCGACCGCGTGGGCGTGATGCCGCCGAAGACGCCGCCAACCGGGAAAGCCTGCTCGCCGATCCCAAGGAATTGTCCGAGCATCTCATGCTGCTCGATCTGGGCCGCCACGATACCGCGCGCGTATCGGTGCCCGGTACGGTGAAGGTGACCGACAAGTTCTTCGTCGAATTCTACAGCCATGTCATGCACATCGTCTCCAACGTGCAGGGCCGGCTGGCAGACGGGGTCGATGCGGTCGCCGCCCTGCTCGCCGGCTTCCCGGCCGGAACGGTGTCCGGCGCGCCAAAGGTCAGGGCCATGCAGATCATCGCCGAACTGGAAGGCGCTGCACGCGGAGCCTATGCGGGCGGTGTCGGCTATTTCAGCCCGAATGGCGACATGGACAGTTGCATCGTGTTGCGCACCGCCGTGGTGAAGGATGGCGTGATGCACGTGCAGGCCGGCGCCGGCATTGTCGCCGACAGTGTCGCCGAGTATGAACAGCGCGAATGCGAAGCCAAGGCCGGGGCGCTCATTGCCGCCGCCCGCGAAGCGATAGCAACGGCTGCACAAGCCGGGTTCGGACAATAGGAGCACAGGGCATGGCACGCGCCGAATGGAATGGTCAGGTGATCGCGGACACGGCCGACACTGTGGTCGTCGAAGGCAATCACTATTTTCCGGCAGACGCGGTGAACCCTGCGCTGTTGAAGGTCAGCGCCACCACCAGCGTATGCGGCTGGAAGGGCCTGGCCAATTATTACACGCTGGTTGTCGACGGGGCCGAAAACCCCAATGCCGTCTGGTATTATGCCGATCCCAAGCCGCAAGCCGCGCACATCAAGGGCCGGCTGGCGTTCTGGAAGGGTGTCAGAGTCACGGGGTGATGGTTGGCAGATGACGGGGCTGCCCCAAATCGCTAAGGCCGGTGCATGACCATTCTTGTCATCGACAATTACGACAGCTTCACCTTCAACCTCGTCCATTATCTGGCCGAGCTGGGGGCGGAAACCATTGTGGTGCGCAACGATTCGCTGAGCACACAGGATGCAATGGGGATGCGCCCAGAGGCTATCCTGCTTTCGCCCGGCCCATGCACGCCCTACGAAGCCGGCATCTGCCTGGCCCTGATCGAAGCCGCAGCCGAGACGAAAACCCCGCTGTTTGGCGTGTGCCTTGGTCATCAGGCGCTGGGCCAGGCCTTTGGCGGCATCGTCGAACGCGCGCCGCAGGTGATGCACGGCAAGGTGAGCCCGATCACCCACGATGGCTCCGGCGTGTTTGTCGGCATCCCCTCCCCATTCGAGGCGACGCGCTATCACAGCCTGGTGGTGCGCGAAGCCGGCCTGCCCGCCGATCTTGTGGTCAACGCCCACAGCCCCGATGGCCTGATCATGGGCATGCACCACCGCGAACTGCCGCTGCACGGCGTGCAGTTCCACCCCGAAAGCATCGCCACCCAGCACGGCCACCGTCTGCTGGCCAATTTCATGAC
>JAIXQM010000129.1 GCA_027485735.1 Sphingomonadales bacterium
CTGCGGCGGCCATCGCGCTGGCACGGCCGCCGCACGATCAGGCCTTCCTTGGTCATGCCATTGATCCAGCGCAGCGCCGTGGTGCTCGGCACATCGGCGGCGATGCACAGGCTGGTGACCGAGGTTTCGCGGCGCCAATAATGCGCCACCGCCAGATCGAGCAAGATGTCCCACGCCGGTTCACCCAGCGACAGGCCGGGCAGATGGCGGACGCGCAAGCGACGGATGCGGAACTGACCTTCCAGAAAGGCGATGCAATCGGCTTCGGCGACATCAGCGCTGCTGGCTTGCGGCTGGCCCACCAGTTTGTCGGCCAGCGCCGCCAGGCCCTGGGCCATATCGGCAACCTGGCGGGCAATGACGGCGGACGGTTCACCACTGCCGGCCAGCGCCTGCAAGGCTGCCAGATCCAGACCGGCAAAATCGGCATGCGACCGGTCATGTCCCGGCGTCGCGGCGGGCACAGCCCGATTACCCTCGTGCCCGTTCGGCAAGGCCGGTTCGGGCCGGACCCGTTCATCTCCATCAAGGACCGCCTGAGCCTTGTCGGGCTCAGCTGTGGCAGTTCGCGCCGATAGGGTTCCGGCGGTCGGGCGACCGGCACCAAACAAGCCGGAATCGCCGAAGTCGCGCGAAAAACCCGTATCGTATCCGACGTCTATCATCGAAACTACGCCCCCATAGCCTGCGAACAAACTAGGGTTCGCAGGCCAAGGTCTCTAACATTTGCTCCACTCTGGTGATGCACAGGGGCTGGTCCATTATGGACAAACCGGCTTGGGAAATTAGTTCATTAAGGTTTAATTCTGGCGACCACGCCGCAATTGGCCCGCGTTCGCCGGGACTGGCGGGCAACATGGCCAGGCACAGGCGCGCCGGCGGACACACGGCCAGACCGGATGGGAAGCTCTCCACCTGCCAGCCGAGGATTTCGGCCAGCATCGTCACCGGTTCGGCCAGCACCGGCGGCAATCCGAACAGCACCAGCCGGCGCGGTGGCTGCGGGTCTTGGTGTCGGACTGAGTGCTGGTCCGGCACCGCCCACTCCCCCACAGACGGCACGGCGCCAAAGCCGTCCGGCTGAGCCCAGCCCGGCCATTCGGCGCTTCCCACCTGATCGAAGCTGAAGATCCGCTGCGCAACAGTCACTGGCCACCACTCCTTCCGCCCGGCGCTGAAGCGCCACTGCGGCGATAACGGCGGATGGATGATCGGCTTGCCGCGGCAAAGCGCGCGAAAAATGGTTACCACTGCCAAACCCGGCGCCACTGGCGTTAGGGGCCAGGCAGCGCGCCACTGTCATCCGGCAAAGGCCAGCAATTCTTCCAGCGGCGGTAGCGAAACTGGCAGCACCAGGCGATCCAGCCCCAGGCGCGCCAATTGATCTGCCAGGGCAGTGTCATCGGCGTCGACCCGGATCACATTGTCAGTCTGGCGCAGCACCAGCCGAGGCGAGCCCGCGAGCCGATCAGCACCCGGATCCCGGCCCGGATCGCCCTGTGCCCAACCGCCTTGCAAACACCTGTTATTGATCGAACCACCCGTGGCCGATCCGCCCTTTACCAACGCCACTTCGCCCCCGGCCGCTGTCGTCCAAGGCACCGTATCGCGGGCGCCAAAGGCATCCGGAAAGCCGCCAATCCAGCTGCGCGCCCGGCCTACCCCTTGGCATGGCTCAATCTCCCACCCCAGGATTGCCGCCAGCAATCCGATTTTCTCAGCCTCGTCCGGCTGCACCCCCATTAAGCGGATGCAACGACTTGAGCATGCGTCGGCCCTCTCCGACGACGCCGGCGATAATATCTCCACAATTGTTCCCCAACTCAGACCCTCGCACCGATGTGGTTAACCGCTTGGTAACGGACGGCAAGATGCAACTCGGTCCATTCTGGTTCTGATCGCCGGTTAACCGTGGAGAGGCACACGCCATCTCGACAGAGTGCCGGCAATTTGCTTCCCTGTCTCTCCACACACACCACGGGGGAAAATGCCCATGTTCAGCCACATCATGGTCGGCGCCAACGACACAGCCGCATCTAAGGCCTTCTACGACGCCACCTTCGCCGCTATGGGCATCGGCCCCGGCCACGCCGACGACAAGGGCCGGGTGTTCTGGATGACGCCCACCGGCATCTTTGCCATCACCCCGCCGATCGACGGCAACCCGGCCTGCAATGGCAACGGCAGCACCATCGGCTTTGCCATGGCCGGCCCGGAAATGGCCGATGCCTGGCATGCCGCCGGCGTCGCCAATGGCGGCACCACCTGCGAAGATCCGCCCGGCGTGCGCCAGGGCGGCATGGGCGCGCTTTACCTCGCCTATCTGCGCGATCCGTCCGGCAACAAATTGTGCGCCCTGTATCGGATGCCCGCCTGATGCGCGGCCTTTCCCTTCTGGGCGCGGCGCTGCTGCTGGCCGCCCCGGCCGCGGCGCAGCTGGTGAAGGACAAGCCGGTGCTGACGCTCGATGGCGCCCGCATCGTTACCGATGCTGCCCATGCCGAGGCCGACAAGCGCGGCCTGAAAGTGACCATCGTGGTTGTCGATCCGGCCGGAATTCTGATTGCGCTGCGCCGCATGGATGATGCGTCGATCGCCGGGCCGGACATCGCCACCGGCAAGGCGCAGACGGCGGCGCGTTTCGGCAACCCCACGGCCCTGTTCGAACAGCGGCTGCAGAAGGAAGGCCAACTGCGCTACCTCACCTTCCCGGTGGGTGTGGTCGCGTCCGAAGGCGGTGTGCCCATCAAGCGGGATGGCAAGACCGTGGGCGCGGTCGGCGTTTCAGGGGCCACCAGCCAGGAAGACGGCCTGATCGCCGCAGCCGGCATCGCCGCACTGGAGGCCGCGCTCGCGCCGAAGAAATAATCCGTCTTTTTGGCTGAATCCGGCCGGTTCACCAGCGCCCTCTTGCCGCTGGTGGGCCGGCCGCGCTATTGAGGCGCGCAACACTGCACAGGAGAGACTGCCATACCACCGCCCCCACGCCGCATGATGAACACGCCCGCGCCGATGACCGGC